>NZ_JBSSAB010000001.1:0-202902 GCF_054058195.1 Thermostichus sp. OS-CIW-29 | reverse complement strand
GCGGCTTGCGACTGGGACGCCTTGAGCTTACAGGAGACGGTCAGGACTTGGCTCATAAGTTCATTGTACTTCATCAAAGCGCATTCCTCCCGGCACTGACCCTACGGGTACAGTGCGGGGCTCCTGCGATTTCTAGCTGACTGGCTGGCCGGCCTTTTTCCCCAGCAGGGATCCCTTGTTTTGCCTACCCTTTTACAAGAATCTGAAGAAAATCCAAAACCCCTCAGCCAGACCAGTTCTTCAGCATCTGGCTAATGGTTCTGCAGATGATCCGCAGGGTCATGGAGCGCAGCAGGATCCCCATCTGAAGGTCTGTCCCCGGCAATTCAAATCGCTCCGCCTGGCCCGCCACCGTCAAAGTTAGGGTGGATCCCCGCTGCAGGAAGAGGGCGCCGCCGGGGTTGAGATCCCGTTTCAGGGTTTGCAGCTCTTGATCGGAGGGATCCCGCAGCACCACCAGATCGCTGCCTTCGTAGGCCAAGCCCTCCCGCTCCAGGGTCTCTTCGTCGGCTTCCGCCAAAAGCAGATCCAGTTGGGGATGGCGCAGCAGGGTTTTCACCTGGCGAAAGAGGCTGCCCTGCAGGGGTCTAGAGCTGTGGTTCAGCAGCACGCCCTCCCGACAGACGGATCCCACACATGCGTTGGGGCGGTGGGACAAAATATGCTCCACCAAGGTGTGCGCCTCCGCCAGGGTAAGGCGGTTGAAGGTCAAAATCGGGATGCGGGCCGTCTTGGGAAACAGATGGTCGAGGATTGCCCCCGGCACATCCACTCCCGCGCCAATGGCAGGTTTTTGGTGCATGAGCACACCTGGCGCAGCATTGATCTCGATGATCCCCAGGGATCCCTCCTTCCAGGAGCGCTCCAGGCTGGGGGCAATGACATCGATGCCCAAGCACACCAGCGAGAACTGCTGGGCAATGGTTTGGGCCAAAACCACGTTGTCGGGATGGACGGTGGCCGTGACATCGCGGCTCACTCCTCCCGCCGAGAGATTGGATACCTTGCGCAGATAGACCGTCCGCCCCGGTTCCAGCACACTGTCCACTGTCAAGCCCTGCTCCGCCAGAAAGCGCTCCATTGTCTCATCCCATTGGATCGGCCCTAGGGGAGAAGTGGGGGTATCCCAACGGGCGGGATCCCGGTTGGCCTGCTCGATGAGCTGCCCGATGGTGCTTCGGCCATCTCCCGTCACCGAGGCGGGGCGTCGTTCCGTGGCCGCCACAAAGCGGCCTCCCACACACAACAGGCGAAAATCGGTGCCCTGCAGATGCTTTTCCAGGATCAGTCGGATGGGCTCCTCAGGGGGAAGGGCTGCCACGGCTACCTCGTAGGCAAAGGCCAGTTCTTCTGGGGTTTGAATGCCTGCTGTTACCCCTATCCCCTTGTGGCCGGCCACCGGCTTGAGCACCACCGGATAGCCGATTTCTTGCGCTTGCTGCAAAGCTTCTGCCAAAGAGGCGACCACCTCTCCCTGGGGCACGGGGAACCCTTGCGCCGCCAGAAAGGCTTTGCAATCGTCTTTGCGGGTGGTGAAGTCAGAGTCGAGATGGCTGTCGCAGTGAAAGGTGGTGGCCACCCCTCGCACCTGGTTGCGACCATAGCCATACTGCATCACCCCTTCATCCCATAGGTAGTAGGTAGGGATCCCGCGTTCGTGAGCAGCCCGCAAGAGGGCATAGACCGTCGGCCCGCCGTACACCGAGTCGCGAAACAATTGCTGCAGGCGGCGCATCTCCCCTTCAAAATCGAAGGGCTGTCCTTGGGTGATGGCTTCCAGCCAATCCCAAGCAAAATAGACCGCAGCACGAGTGGTACGGCCATGTAAGGTCTGCACCGCGATGCGCACATACTCTGAAAACGGATGACAGCTCCACCGCTGCAAGTGGAGATCCATCTGCAACCGGTTCACCTCCGTCACCAGCCGGGCAAACAAGTGGGCGTAGGAAGGATAAGATCCCTCCTGCAACTGGGGAAAGTAGAAGCAGACCTTGGACAGGTAGACATCGATGGGCAGTGGCTGTGGGCACTGGGTAAGGGCAAAGTCGAAGGTGAAAGCGGCTGTACTGAGATAGGGGTTAGGGCCGAGATAATGCTTCAGGTTGAAAATGTCGAAAACATCCGACTCGCGCGCGTTGATGCGGGGCACGCCCGCCGCCTCCTGCAAAACCATAGCCGGCCTCAAGAGAAGGAAGACAACGACCTCAGCTCGGAGAAAACCCAGCTCTCCCGGCTTGGGCCGCTTCCATTATTCCCGATCCGGCCCCCATCCCCGGCGGCTTGCCCTCGCAGCACAAGGGATCCCAGCTAGCCTTTTGCTGGTCAATTAACAGTTGCCTGACAGGCAACTTGGTAACTTGGAAAACCCTTCCCACCCTCTGATCGGGTTGGGGTTATTTCGAGTTGCAGTGCAACTGTTTGCCAATTCTGGGATCCCCTCTCCTCATAATGGGCAAGGGGCTGGGAGTGCTTGCCTGTAGCAGTGCTAGAGGAATGCCTCAGACTTAGACTTGTTCGGAATCACCTAACGATGGGCTTGCCAAGTTGGACTAGCGAAGGGCGCTCAGAAGCACAACATCCATAACCAGCAGCGCCCCAGCAAAGGCCAGCAGGCTGCGCACGATCTGGCGCTCTTGCTTAGAACGATGGGATCCACCCACACGAAGCCATTTCAGAGATTGGGGAAGGCGGTACAGCATAGGAGATTCGGCGGAACCCTAGGGTGATCATGCCCTATTTTGTGGGGTTTGGATTCCCCACGCTGGGGGGGAGAAACGGCTAGCCCTGAGGGGCAATTCCCTCTAGAGTGAGGGTTAGTCCATTGCCCCTGTCTATGACCACTCCCTTGACCCAAGCCGAAACCGTTTTGCAAAGGTGCTGGGATCATTGGCAATCTCTGGCCAGCCGTCGGGATTTACAACCGGAGTTCAGGGCTCTATCCACTTTGCGCAAGCGCCTCACCGCGCGGCTGTTTTCCATTGCGGTGTTTGGGCTGGTCAACCGTGGCAAGTCGGCCGTCCTGAACGCCCTAACCGGCGAGGAGCGATTGAAGGTGGGCCCCCTCAATGGGGTCACTCAGCAGCCCCAATCCCTGCTGTGGCAGCCGGGGCCGGGGATCCCTTGGCGGGTGAGGCTGGTGGATACTCCGGGTTTGAACGAAGTGGAAGGAGAAGCCCGCGAACAGTTGGCCTGGGATGTGGCCCGCTCGGCGGATTTGATCGTGTTTGTCATCGCCACCGACCTGACCCAGTTGGAATACCAAGCTCTCTCGGAGCTGCGCACCCTGCACAAACCCATCCTGCTGGTGTTGAACAAATGCGATCTCTACTCCGAAGCGGAGTTGCAGGCCATTTGTGCCCAGATCAGCCGCCACCTAGGCTGGGTATCGCCGCAAGAGATTTTGACCGTGGCCGCTTGCCCAAAACCTCTGAAAGTCCGCACCCACTGGCCGGATGGCCGCATTACTTTGGAATGGGAACGGCCTGCACCCCAAATTGAAGCCTTGCGGGGGCGAATTCTGCAGATTTTGCAAACCGAGGCGGGATCCCTCCTGGCTTTGAATGTGTTGAAGCGGCTGGACCGGGTTCAGGCCCAGATTCTGGAAAAACAGTGGCAGCACCATGCCCCCTTTGTGGAGCAATGGGGCAGGATTTTCGCCCTTGGCAAGGGGATGGGGGTGGGCTTAGCTCCGCTGGGGTTGGATTTGCTGTTGGCCCCGCTGCTGGATGGTCTTTGGCTGCTGGGCTTGGAGATCCGGCTGCACCTGCCCCGGAGGGTCTTGTGGAAGGGGCTGTGGCGACCGCTGCTGCTCAATGGGGCTTTGCTGCTGCTAGCAGAAGGAGTAAGTTCCTGGCTGTGGGGAGGCTGGGGCAACGGCCTCTTGCCGGGTCTGGTGGCGGGGGTCAGCCTGTATCGCCTGGGATCCCTGGCGCCACAGGTGCTCAGCCGGTTTGCAGCCCGAGCGTTCGGCCTGGAAGCGGGCCTTCGTGCCTTGATCGGACGGGAAAGGTTGGCTATGACAGACTGCACAGCCTCTCTGCCAAGCTCCCTGGCCTAGTTCTCAACCATTTCGGCAGCGTGGTAGGAGCTGCGCACCAATGGCCCTGAGCGCACCTGGCGAAACCCCATCTGGCGGGCTATCTGGCCCAGCTCGGCAAACTCCTCCGGAGTCCAGTAGCGTTCCACAGGGCGATGGGCCAAGGAAGGCTGCAGGTATTGCCCCAGAGTCAGACGATCGCATCCCACCGCCAGCAGATCCCGGAAAGTTTCCAGCACTTCTGCGCGGGTCTCCCCATGCCCCAGCATCAGCCCAGACTTGGTGGGTAATCCAGGATTCAGCTCCTTGACCGTTCGCAAAACCCGCAAGGACAGGTCATAGCCGGAGCTGCGCCGTACTGCCTGGGAGAGGCGTCGCACCGTTTCGATGTTGTGGTTGTAGCAGACAGGCTGGGCAGCCACCACACGGGCAATGCACTCGCGATCCCCGCGAAAGTCGGGGGTGAGCACCTCGATCTGGGTGCCGGGGCAGCGCCGCCGAATTGCCTCCATGACCTCCACAAAGCGACCGGATCCCTGGTCGGGCAGATCGTCGCGGGCCACCGAGGTGAGTACCACATAGCTGAGCCCCAGCAGCTCAACCGCCTCGGCCACTTTCTCCGGCTCTGTGGGATCCAACGGTGCGGGCCGTCCACTGGCCACCTGGCAAAAAGAGCAGGCGCGGGTACAGATCCCTCCCATCAACAGAAATGTAGCGGTTTTTTGGCTGTAGCACTCGGCTCGGTTTGGGCAGCGCCCCTCTTCGCAAATGGTGTGCAGGCCCCGCTGCTTGATCACCTGCTGCACCGCTGAAGTCTCGCTGGCTTTGCCGATGGAACGCTTGACCCAACTGGGAAGAGGGCTAACCGACATAGGGAGAACCGTTGCGTTAACTGGGTATCGGCAACAAGACTGCGCCCCTCTACAGCCGAAGGATGCAGCGCCTGCTCTGCCATTCTGACATGATGAAGCTCTGGGTTCCGAAAAGGGGAGGCCGAAGTCTTTGGGTCGACGGACTTCTCGGCTCGCACCAGCGGGACAAAGTCCTCCCAAAGCTCAGCCCTGTTCAGGGTTGCATGGGTCTTTCGGGGAGATTAAGCCACCTGGGGTGTGGTCAGCATTTGGTTGACGATGCGCTGCACAATCTGAAAGCCGGTCACCGCCTGCCAACCCAAGATCGCCAGGATCACCACGTTTAATAGGACATGCACATTACGCGCCCAGACCTTTTGCCCGTCTTTCATCAGCGGTGCTAGAGCCGCAGAGCTGGCCACCAAGGCCACAATGCCCAACCCAGCCAGCAGGTGAGGCCCAACAAACAGCTTGCCATTGTTCAGGTAGGTAACCCCCATGCCGCCCAGCGCCCCGAACACCATCAACACCAAGAACAGGGATCCGGCGAGGAAATGCCGCTGACCAAACTTCCCTTTGATCAGCTCCTTGCGTTCTTCTGCCGAGGCAGTGCGCACCCGTCGCGCTTGCAGACCCAGGTAAAGGGCATACAGGGCCAGCGCAAACGCCAAAATCATCAGCACAGGATGAAAGAAAGGCAAGGCCAGTTCTAGCCAGCGAGGAAGTTGAATGCTCATAGAGATCGCAGGATGGAAGAGGAAGACGCCCCCAAATTAACATGAGTTAACCTGATGCGCGGCAGTCTCCAGTCTCAGCGCAGCGGACTGGCACCCTATGGCAGGGTAACCCCCTGCCTCACTTTGTGGCTACGCAACGCTGCCGCGGCCCAGCTTTATCCCAGTCGCCAGCAAGAAAAACTCTTGCACCACTGGGGGCGGATGTGCTGAGCCCTCTACAGCGCGGCGGTGGCAGATCGCAAAACCAGCTACCAAAAGCTGGGCAGGTCTGTCAGCTACTTCGACACCGCTGACGGGAATAAGCAACTGAGCTCGCTGAAGCGTCAGAAGCGGCTAGCCGCGGTTCAGGCTATCGCGAAAGTCCGCCGGCCAGTTGAAGGCTCGCTTCTGCAGAAAGCTGCCAGCTCCCAAAGGTTCTAAAGGCCGGCAAACCCATCCAGCTGGCTCGGAGGAGAGATGGGCGTGTCAGGACAGGGATCCCACCGGCGCGAGATATTTTCCGTCTATGAGAAAGATGCCATTGGCAAACTGCACACTGTAGGTGCCCAACAGCCGCCGCTGCAGGATCACCCCTTGTTCGTGCAAGCGGATCAAATGGGCCGGGCGCAACATCGGCATTGGGTCAGCCGTTTTTAGGTAAGGAGGCATCTCCACCACTTGAACCGTTGCCCCCACTGGCAGTAAACCCTGGGCTTCAGACATAACGGGAGTCCATGTGGCAAGTGTCTCTAGCTTAGCTGAACGTAGGACGATGTATGCCCAAAACCGAACCCGAGCAGGATGACAGCATTAGGGCAGATCCCAGAGGAGCCGAACAGATTGGATCCCCGAAGAATTGTTGTAAGATTTTTATCAAGCACGAGGACTCAACGAGATAAAAAGGTAACATCTTGCAAGGTGAGTTGGTTTTTCCCACAAAGAAAAAGCAGTCGGCCTTTCGGGGTGCTGCCAACTGATCGCCAATTTGCTACCATACCATGAACTCTTGGTACCCATTTTTTGTGTCCTTGGATACGGAAACCTCATTTGCCGAGGCAATTTAGGGGTTCTCTTGTCCTGGAGCTGTGGGCGCAGGGCTTAGCAAGCTCGCCTTCGGCCTACGCACCAGCCAGATCTTTGCCGAAATTCTGTAGAAGTGTTAAGAATAGTTACATTGGTTTGCTATCTTCTCAGTTTTCATACTCGTCCTTACTTCAGCGCTGCGAAACGACCATGCTAGATCCCATTCCCCCCCCAGCCCTTGAGGAATATCTATTGGAAACGGGCATTATCGACCGTTCTCAACTGAGCCTGGCCAAGAAGCTGCAGCATCGCCAGCAAGGGCCGTTGCTGATGATCCTTTTGGAGTTGAGTTTCATCGATCTGGAGCAGCTCAGCCGCCTTTTGGATTTGGGCCGCGCCTACCCTTTTGATCATGCTGCAAACGCTGGATAGTCTTCAGCCCAACTGGCAACAGGCTCTGGCTCGGTGGTTCGCTGCTGAGCAGGGATCCCTGCTGCTGAAAAGCTGTGGGGGCCAGGATCTGGCGAAGCTGCGCAGTGTTTTGCAACAGATCTGTTCTCCTGTCCAGTCTGTTACGTTGCTAACAGAAGACTTGGAGGTGGTGGCCGGCCCATTGACGCTGCAAAGCTGGGATCCTCAAGCGACGGGCCATTTTGCCCACCTTTATCTGGAGCGTTCCGCCTCTAGCTCACACATGAGTCGTTTGGCGGCTATTGTTGCTCGGTTGCGCGCTCCCGACGGGTGTCCTTGGGATCGGGCCCAAACTCCAGAGTCTCTTACCCCCTACATTCTTGAAGAAGCGTATGAGACGGTAGCTGCCATTCGAGCCGGGGATCCGGCAGCAATTGCCGAAGAGCTGGGGGATTTGTTGTTGCAGGTGGTGTTGCAGTCTCAGATCTTTGCCGAGCAGAACCACTTTGATCTGGAAGCTGTGGCTGCGGGAATTGCCGATAAGCTCATCCGCCGTCACCCCCATGTGTTTGGGGATGCTGTGATGGCAGATCTTCCGGAGTTGCACCGCTCTTGGGAACAGATCAAGCAAAGGGAGCGACCGGATCAAAGCCTTGGCCAAAAACTGCTGCACTATGCCCAAAGTTTGTCTCCCCTAATGGCTGCCCTGAAAATTTCCTGCAAAGTGGTGGGAGCAGGGTTTGAGTGGCCAACGGTGGAGGGGATCTGGGCCAAGATCCGCGAGGAAGAAGCCGAGCTGCGTCGAGAATTGGAGAGGGATCCCCCCGATCCAACTCGGCAGGAAGCCGAACTGGGGGATCTGCTTTTTGCCCTGGTCAACTTGGGCCGTTGGTATGGTTTGGATGCTGCCCAAGCTCTAACCCAAACCAACCTGCGCTTTGCTCGCCGTTTTTTGCGCATGGAAGAGCTGGCTCAGGAACCAGCGGGATCCCTGCCCGGCGATGGCATAAGCTCCCTTCTGAAAGGACGCAGTTTCCAGGAGCTGGAAGTCCTCTGGCAACAGGCCAAGCAAGAATATCCCTAGTTTGGATATGGGGTTGAGCTGGCGCTGGCTTTGAGGGGGTATCCGCCCACACAGTCTTGGGGCAAGTTCTCTTTGTAGGGTAGGAGCTGTTGTAAACTACCCGACTCCGACCGCTAAGCGGTACGGAGCGGGCTTTCAGTAGCCCTGGGCCTGCTCTGCTCTACCAGAGAACAAAACAGGCCCGAACCTCTAGGCTGGTTTACGACAGCCCCCAAGAGCGCAATCACATTCGCACCATTCAAATCCGCATCTCCTTCCCATCCACAGTGCCCACACTTGAACGACTTGCCACTGCGGTAGGACTTACCCTGCTCAGGGTGGATGTGTAAGCACCGGTGGCAGGTCTGCGACGTGTAAGCAGGCGGAACAAGAATCAGAGAAACCCCTGCAACCCTCGCCTTGTATTCCAGAAACTGGCGTAGTTGGTAGAACGCCCAACTGTTGGCCCTGCGCCGCTCGGCTTTGCTGCGGGGTTGTTGATTGACCCTTTCCCGAATCCCTGTCAGGTCTTCCAGGGCAATAGCGCTGTTTGTGGTCTTTGCCCTAGAGACAATAGCTTTGGAGATGCGATGATTGACCCACGCCTGAAAGCGTCTCTCCTTGCCAGACAGCCGTTGCAGCAGTTGACGGCATCTGCGCCGCGAACTGCGGGTGCCCTTACTGGCTTTGCGTTGGAGTGCCGCCCTCAACCGGGAGTAGCGGTCGCGGACTTTGTTCAACTGCTGTCCATTCCAGTTGTCCCCCTCTGACGTATGGGCAATATCTGTCCTTCCAAAGTCCACCCCGATCACCTTGTCGGTATCTTGTTGCTTGGGTGGCTTTTTCTCTACGCAAATCTGGATGTAGTAGGAGCCATCTTTGCGCTTGACCAGGGTGGCAGATTTGGGGTTGGAACCAGCCAGCATCCCACGCTGGTAGTTGCCAATGGCCAGTTCAAAGCGTTCTCTCCCTTCCACCGTGGTCAGCGACACCGTCCAGTCTTTTTGACGGAACGAGAAGATGCGTGCGTCGTAGGTAACGAACCTACGCTTGAACTCTTTAACTGGACGGTTGCGCTGTCTCGCCACTTTGCGGGCGCTGGCCACCCGTCTGCAGACCTGTTGGGCCAAGTTGCTAGACAAGCCGAATCGGGCGCGAATCTCGTAGTAGCAAAGGGATTGCAGTTTGACCGCATTGACGATCTTCTCCGGCGTGTTCTGGTTGACCCAGTTCAGTGCCTGCACAAAGGCATCCATCGTCGCGTCCAATTTAGCGGCTTGCGACGGGGACACCTTGAGTTTGCAGGAGATGGTCAGGACTTGGCTCATAAGTTCATTGTACTTCATCAAAGCGCATTCCTCCCGACACTGACCCTACGGGTACAGTGCGGGGCTCCTGCGCTAGTAAGCTGAGCACCTGTCTCTATGTCGGCTATGTCTCCAGTTTCTTCCTTTGAGCAGGCTGGGGCTTGGATTGAATGCCTGCCCACATGTCAGAATGCAGCAAACCCCCCTCGCTATGCTCCTGTACGGGCCGGGGAGTACATCCGCTCTAAGCTGGAGGTTTCGATGATTGGGAAGGCAGGGCAAAGCTCTCGGAGATCTCAAACTCAGATAAACTCAGATAAAGTTTCAAAGCTCCCCGGCAGAGGATACAGCTACCTCCTGGCTTTGATTCGAGAGCAGTTTGGGTGGGTTGCCTAATCTCAAGGCTCGGCTGCCTGTGGTGAAACCTCTTGCCCGTCATTTGGCCTGTGCAAATTCAGATCCGCCATCTCATCGAATATCGCTACAGTCGTCCAGTCCAACTGGAGCCCCACACGGTGCGATTGCGACCGCGCTGCGACGGGATCCAAACTCTCCTGGCTTTTGAGTTGCAGGTGGATCCGCAGCCGGTGGGCCAATCGGCGCTGGTAGACCTGGAGGGCAACGCGGCGGTTCGGCTCTGGTTTGGGGATCCCACCGAGCACTTGCGCATCCAAACTCAGGCCACGGTGCTCACCCTGCGGCAGAATCCCTTCGACTACCTGCTCTGCGATTGGGCCACCCATCTCCCCATCGACTATCCCAGCACGCTGGCAGCCCAATTACAGCCTTATCTGACGGCTCAGGCGGATCCCGGCATCCAGGCCTTGGCCTGGGAGCTATGGGATCACGTGCAGGGGGAAACGACAGCTTTTCTGCCGGCGCTGAACCAGCGCATCTATTCAGAATGCCGCCACATCTTGCGGGAAAAGGGGGATCCCTGGCCTGCCGGCTTGACCTGGCATCGCAAAACCGGAGCCTGCCGCGATTTGGCCCTGGTGTTCATGGAGGTCTGCCGTACGGTAGGCTTGGCCGCGCGCTTTGTCAGTGGCTACCAGGTCAGCCCCTCGCAGCCTTCGGGGGAGAGCAGGGGTGGAGAACCCCCAGAGCCTGTGCGCCGTCATTTGCACGCTTGGGCGGAGGTGTACTTGCCAGGGGCCGGTTGGCGGGGCTTTGATCCCACCCAAGGGTTGGCCGTGGCCGACGGTCATGTGGCTTTGGCGGCCAGCGCTTATCCCAGAGATGCCGCTCCCATTTACGGCCATTGGCTGGGCAGGGGCGTTCACAGCAGCATGAGCTACACCATCCACATTCAGGCGGGATCTTCCGCCCACAGCCAAGCCCAGCTTGCTGCAGACAGCCTTAGCACTTCACCAAAAGTGCGGAGCTGAAGTTGTAGAGCTTCAACTTGGCCGGATCCCAAAGCGAAAATTTGAGATAGCATAGCCTAGCCAAGATCTAGAGAATCTGCCGAGGGATCCCGTTGACCCAGTCTATTGATGTCCCCACCAGCGTTGATACGTTTTTGCAGGAGTTGGCCGCCATTCAGCAAGTTGGGCCGAAGCGAGTGGCCATCCTGGGCAGCCGTCATGTGCCCATTACCCATCAGTATTTGATCGAGACCCTCAGTTATGCCCTGGCCCTTACCGGCAATCAGATCCTCACCTCTGGGGCCATTGGCACCAACTTGGCCGTCATTCGGGGGGCGATGCGGGCGGACATGAAGTCCTTGACGGTGATCTTGCCCCAGAGTTTGGAGCGACAGCCGGCAGAGTCGCGGGCCAGCCTGGAGCAGGTGCTGCATCTGGTGGAACATCCCGAAAACGACCATCTTCCCCTGGCGGAGGCCAGCCGCCTGTGCAACCTGGAGATCATCAGCAAGTGCCAGCAGTTGATCTGCTTTGTCTTCCACGACAGCGTCACGCTGCTGGATGCCTGCAAGCATGCTGAGGAACAACACAAGTTGGTCACTCTCTTCTATTTCGACTGATTTGCCCTTCTACTTTCTTCCTCGGTATTGAGCTTGCGGCAGGGGGAAGTGTTCTTGTAGCCAGGCTTCAGCTTCTGCCGGGGTGGTGAGTTCGCCGTTCAGGGTGAGGCAACGCAGTTGCTCCAAAATGGCTTGGAAGGGGCGACCTGGCTTGTAACCCAGACGACGCAGATCGTGGCCGTTGAGGAGCGGCTTCACCCAGTACCACTCCTGCAAGTAGCGCCAGATCAACCGCCGGGCCGGCTTGGGGGCGATCCCGGCCACCAAAATCACTGCTGGGATCCGCAGCCCCTGCAGCAGTTGCACCACCTGGGCCGGAGAGAGGGTGCCGGGATCCAATTGGGCCAACAGGGTTTGGTAATAGGAGGAATGGCTGAGGCGTTCGATGCCTGCTTGGGTGAGGTGGAGTTGGCTGGCCACCTGGGGGGCTTGGGGTAGGGTGAGGAGGAGAGCCTCTAGGCGCAGTTGCCAGATCTCCTGGGATCCCAGCTCAGGATAGCGGCGGCGAAAGTGATAAGCCCAGCGGCCCACCCGTTGCAACCGCCGGCACAGGGAGGGATCCCACTCCAGGTCGGGGTGAATACAGCGCAAAGCTCCCCATTCTGCCAGCCGCTCAAAGGCTTGGGGCCAATCGCGGGATCCGAGAATGTAGGCCAGCTCCTGCTTGAGGCGATCCCCGCCGACGGCATCGTGCAGACCACTGGCCACGGCAGCGCGGATCCATTTTTCTGTGGTCGAGTCCAGGGCGAAGCCCAAGCGCACCGCAAAGCGCACCGCCCGATAAATGCGGGTGGGATCCTCGATGAAGCTGTTGGGGTGCAATGCCCGGATGATCCCCTGTTGCAGATCCGCTTGTCCGCCGAAAAAATCCAGCACCTGTCCTCGCTGGGGGCCGTTGAGGCGCAAGGCCAAGGCGTTGATGGAAAAATCCCGCCGATAGAGGTCTTGCTGAATGGATCCCATGGCCACTTCGGGGGGAGAGGCCGGGTAGGGATAAAACTCCGTGCGGGCGCTGGCGATATCCACACAAAAGCCTCCTGGCCAGATCAAGGCCGCCGTTTGGAATTTGCCGTGGATCTCCAGCCGCGCTTCCGGGAAGCGTTGTTTGAGCGCTTGTCCCAAAATCAAGCCCCAGCCCGGGGGATCGATCCCATCCGGGGCCGAAGAGTAGGGCCCATCCACCACCAAGTCCAGATCCAGCCGCTCCAGGTTGGGCGAGGGCTGCCGTCCCCACCGGTGCAGCAGCAGATCCCGCACCGTTCCCCCCACCAGATACAACCTCAGGCCCTTCTCATCGGCGATGTGGGCGGCCTGCTCCAGCAACTGTCGATGCCGTTCCGAAAGAGCGGCGAAGGTGAGATCCAAGGGGCAGGAAAGGGTGGGCAAAGCCAACTGGGGTGAGAGGGCCGGCAACTCGTGTAGGTGCCGCAACACATCGGTGCGAGTTACAATGCCCACCAACTGTCCATCCTGGAGAACCGGCAGGCGGCCAATATCCCACTGCACCATCAACCGCTGAATCTCCGCCAAGGGGGTGTCGGGGGAGAGGGTTTTCACGTCGGTGGTCATGTAGCCCTTGACGGGGGCATGGCCAAACCCGTGATGCAGGGCGATATCGATATCCCGCCGCGAGATCACCCCCACCAGGCGACCTTGAGCGTCCACCACCACCAGGCCGGAATGGCCGTAGCGCAGCAGCACCCGCTGGGCCTCGTCGATGGTGATCTCCGGTCGGATGGTGCGCACCGGAGCCGACATCAAATCTTTGGCCGTCACCGGGGGCGGGATCCGCTCTTGGACAGCCTGCCTGAGGGCCGCCATGACTTGGGCCGGGTCGGGCAAAGGCTGCTCTGGGCTGGCTTTTAACGTGGCTGCTGCAGCACAATCGTGTCCACCGCCGCCGTAGAGGGCCATCACCCTGCCCAACTGGGCAAACTCCTGCCGCGCCCGCCCGATCAGGCTGAGCCGCTCCCCCTGCCGCGCCACCAAGAGCAGCACATCCACTCCCGTCAGATCCATCAGCCGCATCACCAGGCCGGCCAAGCCGGGCACAAACTCCGGCAGCTCCAGCAGCCATTCTCCCAGGCGATACTCCCCCACCTGCTGCACCTGCATCTGGGCCAGCCCCTGGCTGAGCAGCTCGCGCATCTCTGGGGTGAGGCCATCCCCCAAAAAGCGCCGCAACAAGACCAGGTTCACCCCCTGCTGCAACAGCCAGCTCAGGGCAGCAGCATCGCGGGCGGTGGTCTCCGGGAAGGTCAGGGATCCCGTATCCATGTGAATGCCCAAAGCCAGCGCCAGCCGCTCAAAAGGGCTGAGAGGGATCCCAGCAGCCTGCAGCCGCTCCACCAGCAAGGTACAGGTGGCCCCCACGGCCTCGATATGACAGTTCACCTGCTGCTGCGGCCAAAAGCCATCCGGTGGGGTTTCCGGATCCCTGAGGTGATGGTCGAAAATCTCGATTTGGGTGCCGGGGACGCTCAACCAAGCGGCAGCTTTGCCCAAGCGATCCGGATCGTGACAGTCCACCACAATCCACCGCTGCACCTGTCCCGGATCCACAGAGCGCAGCTCGATGAGGGGAAATTCATCTCGGTACAAGGCCAAAAACTCCTGCACCCCCGGCAGGGATCCCCCGGCCAAGGCAATGCGGGCACCCGGATACAGGCGCGCCGCTCCCACCGCCGCCCCTAGGGTGTCGAAATCCGCCGATTGATGGCACAGGATCAGATCCATTGCGGCAAGAGTTGTCGTTTTCCCCCCTTCCATCCTGGCCTAAGCCAGGATCCCTCTTGTTGGAGTCGGACAAGAAGAAATGAAGGGCTGCTCAACTCCGAGGGGCAAGTGAAAACCTCGAAGCTAAGTTTCAGGACGGGTGTCCGGGTTTTTATCAAAAAATTGGGTCATAACCCCGTCCTACGGCTATGCAGAAGCAGGCCAGTAGCGTGGGGAGTTATGTCCACAAGGAGCTTTTACAGCGTCGTCAGCTCCTTTTCTTTTTCTGCCAGCAGCTCATCGATCTTTTTGATATAGCGGTCGGTCAGCTTCTGGATGTCATCCTGCAAGCTTTTGGACTCATCTTCAGACAGCTCGCCGTTTTTCTCCCGCTTGCGCACCGAGTCGATGCCATCCCGCCGGATGTTGCGGATTGAGACTCGCCCCTCTTCGGCTAGCTTGGCCACCTGTTTGCTCAGCTCTTTGCGCCGCTCTTCTGTCAGGGGGGGAATGGTGAGCCGCACCACCTTGCCGTCGTTGCTGGGGGTTAGACCTAGGTCAGAGGCGACAATGGCCCGCTCAATGGCCGCCAGGGTCGAGGGATCAAAGGGCTGGATCAAGAGGGTGCTGGAGTCTGGCGTGGTGAGGCTGGCCAGGGCCTTGAGGGGAGTGGGCACGCCGTAGTACTCCACCTGAATGCGATCCAGCAGGCTGGAATTGGCCCGCCCGGTGCGTACCGTATTAAAGGAGCGCTGTGTGGCTTGCACAGCTTTGTTCATCAACTCCTCAATCTCAGCTAGCTCCACGGGGTTTTCCTCGCTTTCAAAATCAGTTTCCAGATATCAGGCTCTGGCAGCAAACCTGGCACCTCTACGGTGAGCCTGACCTCAATTTTACTGCCTTGTTGGGATCCAGATGGGATCCCGTTCCTCAGAGCTGCACCTGCAGTCGGCGAATTTCTCGCCAGATGCCCCCCAGTGGGATGGTACGAGCTCAAAGCTTCCCCTAAACTGCTCTGCAGTTTACTGCACAACACAGGCACAACAAAGTTTTATGCTCTCTCGCCAAATTGGTTCTTCAACGGCCCTAACCTGGCTGATCGGCAGCTTGAGTCTCTTGGGTTTTGGAGCGGCTGCGGCAGCCTTAGAGCTGCAGATTGTGTCCCCCAATGCTTATAAAGTGCCCTACCTGGGAATTGATGGTGTTTTCACTCTGGATACGTCCCTGGAACAATCGGCCAACGATCCGCGCAATCCAAAGCGGGTGAAGTTTGAGAAGATGGAGTTCTTCTCCTTCTACGCCGATCTGGAGGGGAAAAAGCCCCTGGCGGAAAATTGTCGCTACGCCTATCGGGGGGCTGCGCCGGATCCCTTCTACTACCCTGAGCGCTCCTTAAGTTCCATCTGGGATTTGTTTCAGTTGCGGCCTGGAGCAGACGCCAGTTGCGAGACCTTCACCTATGTGATTCTGCGGGCACCCCACGGGGATCCGGTGCACATGCACCTGCGCTACGGAGGCCGCAACAGCAGCTTCCAGGAACTTCTGAACATCAGCACTCTGCCGGAGGATCCTGCCAACTTCAACCCCTGGTGGAGCACCTACTGCGCGGAGGGGGTAACCGGCTGCGATTGATGGGCTGAGCGGCTCACAACTCCTGCCGCGCTTCCAAGGCACGGGCCAGGGTAACCTCGTCGGCATATTCCAGCTCGGATCCCATGGGCAGGCCGAAGGCCAGGCGGGTCATGCGCAAGGTGGGGGCAACCGGCTTCAGGTAATCCTTGACCACGTGCATGGTTACTTCCCCCTCTACGCTGGGGCTGATGGCAAAGATCAGCTCCTGCGGTTTTTCCCGTGCCACCCGAGCCACCAGCTCGCGGATGTGCAGTTGATCGACCCCGATCCCGTTCATGGGGGAGATGAGGCCACCCAAAACGTGGTAAAGCCCCTTGAACTCGCGGGTGCGTTCCATCGCAATCAAATCTTTGACATCGGCCACCACGCACCACAGCGAGGGATCCCGCTGCGGCGAACGGCAAATCTCACAGGGATCCTCCGCTGACCAGTTGAAGCAGATGGAACAGTGCCGAACCGTCTGCTTGGCTTCCAGCAGGGCTTTGGCCAGGGCCTCGATCTCGCCGGCAGGCCGGTTGATCAAGTGGAGAGCTAGGCGCTGAGCGGTTTTGGAGCCAATGCCGGGCAGCCGTTGCAGCTCTTCGATGAGGCGAGCCAAGGGGCGAGTGTACATACAGAGTTAAGCAAGCGGGGTTAAGCAAGTGGGGCTCAACCCAGTCCCAACCCCGGCAGACTGATGTTTCCGGTCAGCTCTTCCATGCGTTTGCGCATCGTCTCGGCAGATTGGGTGTAGGCGTTCACCATCGCCGTCAGGAGCAAGTCCTCTACCACATCCACCGACTCCTGGAGAATCTGGGGATCCAGAGAGACCTTAAGGGGTTCTTGGTTGCCGTTTACCGTCACTTTCACCAGCCCATTGCCGGCTTCGCCGACGATCTCCATCTCCTCTAGCTCTTTTTGCAGCCTTTGAGCGCCATCGCGCACCTCTTGGGCTTTCTTGAGCGCTTCTTGGATTTTGCCGAAGGGGCCAAAGCCTCGAGTCATGGGATCCTCTCTTGGGTTATCCAGATACTGCTGTTCTACTCTACCCGTTTCCCCATCGCCGGTGAAAGCACTCGCAAGTCTGGGCAGAGGTGCTCCGCACCGCTAAGGCGACCAGCCTTCCTTAGGTTGCCCTTAACTCTGGCAGATTATCCTCACAAGAGAAGCCGAAGATCGACCCAGAAACTCCATCTGCTCATCAGCGTTTGCTGTCCGGAGGTGCCATGGCCCAACTGTTGCAGGATCCCCGATCTCAAGTAGCCCAGCCCAGTTCAACTCGGGTGGAGCCTTCTCCCTGGCGTTGGCGGCGCTGGATCCCGGAGCGCTGGTATGTGCATTTGGGCCTGGTACTGGCCTGCTTGGTTCTGGGATTTCCGGTGTTGTATGCCCTGATCGTGAGCACCCAGAACAATGCCGAGGTGTTCCGCTATCAATTGACCTTTGGCTCCTCTTTTGCCTTCAACTGGCATCAGGTGATGGTGGCGCGGCACTTGGGCCACTACATGGTCAACAGCACCATCGTGGCGGTGGCGATCACCGTGGGCAAGACGGTTTTGTCGCTGCTAGCCGGGCTGGCCTTTGTGTACTTCCGCTTTCCCGGCAAAGGGCTGGCCTTTGGCTTTGTGCTGATCACGCTGATGATGCCCACCGAAATCTTGATCATTGCCCTGCTGCGGTTGGTCACCAACTTGGGCTGGGGATCCACCTACTACGCTTTAATCGTGCCCTTTCTGGCCAGCGCCACGGCCACGTTTTTGTTCCGCCAGCATTTTTCCAACATTCCCCGCGAGCTGGCGGAGGCGGCCCAACTGGACGGGGCCAACCCGCTGCAATTTCTCACCCAGGTGCTGATCCCTTTGAGCTGGAACGCCATCGGGGCGCAGGCGGTGATTCACTTCGTTTACGCTTGGAATATGTACCTGTGGCCCCGCTTGATCGTGCAAGGCCGAGAGCGACAAGTGGTGCAGGTGGGGCTGCAATCTCTGCTTAATCTGGATAGCTCGGCCTCCTATGGCCCCATGATGCTGGGAGCGATCATCGCCAGTATCCCGCCGCTGCTGGTGTTTATTGCGCTGCAGAAGCCCTTCATGAGCGGGTTAGCCCTCAATCGCGACAAGTAAGCCCTTAGGTTCCCTTTCATGCCCAGAGATCTACGCCGTTTTATTGCTCTGCTGGAATCCCGTGGTCAGCTCCGCCGCATTTCGGCAGAAGTGGATCCGGATCTGGAAATTGCCGAGATTGCCGATCGCCTCTTGGCCTGCGGGGGGCCGGCGCTGCTGTTTGAGCGGGTGAAGGGATCCTCAATGCCGCTGCTCATCAACACCCTGGGCACGGTGGAGCGCATTTGCTGGGCTTTGGGAATGGAGCAGCCTCAGGAGCTGGAGGAACTGGGGAAAAAGCTGGCCCTGCTTTACCAGCCGCGGCCACCGCGGAGCTTTGCCCAGGCGGTGGAGTTGGGACAAGCTCTGTTTAGCGTACTCAAAGCTAAACCCAGCCGGGATCTGCTTCCTCCCTGTCAGCAGGTGGTGCGGCGGGGAGAGGAAGTCGATCTCACCCAGTTGCCCCTGTTGCGGGTCTATCCCAGCGATGCCGGACGGGTGCTGACCTTGGGCCTGATGGTCACCAAAGACCCGGAAAACGGGATCCCCAACGTGGGGGTGTACCGCCTGCAGTTGCAAAGCCGCAACACCATGACGGTGCAATGGCTGTCGGTGCGGGGGGCGACTCGGCATCTGCGCAAAGCGGCGGCCCTGGGCCAAAAGTTGGAGGTGGCGGTGGCGGTGGGGGTGGATCCGGTGGTGATTTTGGCGGCGGCCACACCTCTGCCGGTGGATCTGTCGGAGTGGCTGTTTGCCGGTCTCTACGCCGGAGAAGGGTTGCACCTGGCCCAGTGCAAAACGGTGGATCTGCAGGTGCCGGCTCATGCTGAGATCGTTTTGGAGGGCACCATCACCCCTGGGGAAGTGGCCCCCGACGGGCCTGCCGGGGATCACATCGGCTACTATGGCCCCCGCAACGAGCAGGCCCCTCTGATTCGCTTCCACTGCTTGACCCACCGCCGGGATCCCATCTATCTCACCACCTTCAGCGGCAAGCCCCCCAAAGAAAACGACATGATGGCGCTGGCCCTGAACCGCATCTACACCCCCATCCTCAGGCAGCAGGTGCCGGAGATTGTAGATTTCTTTTTGCCGATGGAGGCGCTGGGCTACAAAGCAGCCATCCTCTCCATCGACAAGGCCTACCCTGGCCAGGCGCGGCGGGCGGCTTTGGCTTTTTGGAGCGCCCTGCCCCAATTCAGCTACACCAAGTTTGTGATCGTGGTGGACAAGGATATCAATGTGCGGGATCCACGGCAGGTGCTCTGGTGTCTGTGTTCGCGGGTGGATCCGCAGCGGGATGTGTTTATTCTGGCGGACAACCCCTTTGACACCTTGGACTTTGCCACCGAAAAACGGGGTCTGGGGGGCAAGATGGGCATTGATGCCACCACCAAAATTCCCCCAGAAACCGATGCTCCCTGGCGGGAGCCCCTTGCTCCAGATCCGGAGGTGGCCCGCCTGGTGGATCGCCGCTGGGCGGAGTACGGCTTGGCGGATCTCAATTGGCAGCCGGCGGATCCCCGCCTGTTTGGATACGAGCTCTAAGCCCGCAGGGCCTCAATGGGATCCAGTTGCGCCGCTTTGCGGGCCGGGAAAATGCCGAAGACCAGCCCAATCCCAGTGGACAGGGAGAACGCCACTCCCACTGCCACCCCATCGACTTGGGTGGCCAAGGGGGTGAACACCTGCACCGCCACCAGCAGGCCGCTGCTGAGGAGGATCCCGAGCACCCCCCCGGTCACGGCAATGAAAATCGCTTCGGCGGCAAACTGCTGCAAAATCTGCCGGCTATCCGCCCCAATCGCCTTGCGCAGCCCGATTTCATGGGTGCGTTCCGCAACTGAGATAAGCATCACATTCATGATCCCCACCCCTCCCACCAGCAGGGAGAGGGCCGCCGTGCCCGTCAGCAGCACCCGCAGCAGGCTCAAAATCCTGGCCGACCCATCCAGGAGCACCTTTTGGTTGCGGATGATGAAGTCATCTTCTCCCACCAATTGGTGCCGCTGGCGCAGCAGGTTGCGGATTTGGAACTCGGCAGCAGGCAGATCGGCTTCAGAGCGGGCCGAGACGAAAATCGCCGTCAGCTCTGTGCCGTAGGGGGAACGCCGCCCGACCAACCGATTGGCCACCACGTCCACCGGCAGAAACACTCCGGCATCGCTGTTGCCAAACACCGTCGGCTTCGAGCGCAAAGTGCCGATCACCTCGAAAGGCAAATTGTTCAGTAGGACGGTCTCCCCAATGGCAGCGGCAGGGTCCAGGCCGAACAACTGGCTGGCGGCATCGCTGCCCAGCACCACCACCGGGCGCTGTTCCTCGATATCCGAGGGCAAGAGGAAGCGGCCTGCCTCGATCTCTAAGTTCAACACCGACAAATACTCCGGCCAAGTGCCGGTGGCCTCGTAGCGGCGATCCACTCCACCTCGCACAGCGCGCACATTGGTGCCCAGGCTGGGGACGGCTGCTGACACGGCAGGCACTTCCGCAGCAATGGCTCGCACATCCTCCAAAGTGAGGGGGCGGATGTTGCCGGCATCGACCAGGCCCAAGTTGGCCGAAAAGACGATCAGCAAGTTGGTGCCCAGAGAGCGAAATTGATCCACCGCCATCTCTTGGGCAGCATAGCCAAATCCGGCAATGGCCACCACCGCCGCATTGCCGATGAGGATCCCGAGCATGCTCAGCCCGGTGCGCAGGCGATGTCGTCGCACCATTTGCCAGGCCATTTTGGCCGCCGTTGCCAGGCTCATGGCTGTTGCTCCGCTCTTTTAATCAAAGTCTCTAGGTTCACCCCAGGAGGCAGGGCAGTAAAGACCCGATCCCCTGCCTGCAGACCGGAGAGGATCTGGGTAACTCCACCCTGAGTGATGCCCGTTTCCACGCGGCGATAGACAGGTCGCCGGGTTTGGGGATCCAGCAGGAGCACGCCTTCCTGGCTTTCCTCCCGGAGGATAGCCACTGAGGGCACCGTCAGAGCCTGAGGCTGGGGATCCCCAATGAAATCCACCGAAACAGTCATGCCGGTGCGCAAAAAGTCGGCCCCAGGCTCCGGTTCAACGAAGACCCGAAAGACGGTTACCTCTCGCACCACCACCGTAGCGGGTGCAATCCGCTTCACCCGCCCCTGCACCAGGCGGTCGGGGTAGGCCAGGGAGCGGATCTCCACCGGCTGACCCACCCGCACCTGGGCAATCTGGGCTTCTGGCACTTCTGCCCGCACCTCAATTCCCTGAGCCAGCGCCAAAATGGAACTGGAAGAAGCTGCGGTGGCATCGGAAGCTGCTGTTGTGGGAGCTACAAAGGATCCCACCTCGGCAAAGCGCTGCACCACCACACCGGAAAAGGGGGCGCGGACTTCGGTGTCAGCCAACCGGGATTGCCGTTGGGCCAGCTCGGCTTGTGCCTGGGCAATTTGGGCTTGAATTTGCTGTAGGGTTTCCGGGCGGCTCCCCAGTTGCAATCGCTCCAACTCCTGTTGAGCAGCTCGCAAATCCGCTTGCGCTTGTTCCAGGCGGGCCGAGCGTTGATCCAGCTCGCTGCGGGCTACCACCCCCGCCTGCACCAGGGCCTGGATGCGCTCTAACTCCCTCTGAGCCAAGTCCACCTGCGACCGGGCAGCATCCACCCTGGCCTGGGCCGCCGCGATCACCTGGGGGCGCTCTCCGGCCTGTTGCTCCGCTAGACGGGCTTGCAGCTCTTGAATGCGGGCTTGGGCTTGGCGAATGCCACTGGCGAGATCGCCGTAGTCCATCCGGGCCAATAACTGCCCTGCCACCACTTCATCTCCCTGATCCACCAACAGTTCCGCCAGGCGACCCGACTCGCGAGGGCTGACATTCACCTGGCGGAGCGGCTGCACCTGGCCGCTCACCCGCAGGCGTTGGGTCAGATCCACCACTTGAACCGGTACCGTCAATCTTTCCAGCCGTTCTGCCCTCTGCTGCTGCAGCTGACGCTGGATCAGGAGACCGCTGCCCCCTAGGCCGGCCAACAGCAAGCCCAAGAGCATCCAACCGAAGGGAAATCTCTTGGGGCGGGGTTTGCTCTGGGGCAGAGGCTGATCTGCAGGCCTGGGAGTAGACAGGGATCCCGTCTTGGGCTCATCGGTGTGCAGGATCACAAAAGTCTCCCGTTTGTAACAAAAGCTTTATCTTTGTCTAGCCTATTGGAAAAATGGGGGAAGCGTAAACACAGTCTCCCACCTCTTGAGCTCTATGTCGGCCAGCTCTGTACAAAAAACAGCGACGATTGTTACCATGGTTAACTGCCGGTAGCGCGGGAAGGCCATGAACGTTCGCATCAACGCTGAGGAGATCATCCGCTCCATTGAAGCTGCCCAGATGAAGCCGGATCTGCCGGAGATTCGGGTTGGGGATCAGGTACGGGTGGGAGTTCGCATTCAAGAGGGGGGCAAGGAGCGGGTACAAGCCTTTGAGGGCACGGTCATTGCCATGCGCCACTCCGGCATTAACCGCACCATCACGGTGCGCAAGGTTTTCCAGGGAATCGGCGTGGAGCGGGTTTTCCTCATTCACTCCCCGCGCATCGAGTCGATTCAGGTGCTGCGGCGGGGTAAAGTGCGTCGGGCCAAGCTGTTCTATTTGCGGGATCGGGTGGGCAAAGCCACTCGCATCAAGGCTAAGGCAGAGAGCCCAGATAGTTGAGGAACAGCTCCTCTGAAAATTAGGTGTACCTGCTACACTGGGTAAGCGGGTGTAACCTTTGGCCAATGCGTCCTTAGTTCAGTTGGTAGAACGTCGGTCTCCAAAACCGGATGTCGGGGGTTCGAGTCCTCCAGGGCGCGCTAACCATCAGACCCCCTGCGGCGATGGCTTCAGGTGGGGACACCCCATCCAAGGTGGTTTTTGCAGCCATGAAGTCCGTCAGTGTACCCAACCTACTCCCTGCGCTGCTGCTGGGGCTGCTGTTTTGGCTAGGGATCCCTATCTGGCCTGGATCGGGTGTGGTGGCAACGGCAGCGAGCAACAGGGTAGATCACGAGATCGATCGACTGTTTGAGGAGGCCTTTGCGGCTACTCAGAGGGGAGATTTTGCCCGGGCGGAAGCCCTGTGGACTCAACTGTTGCAGATCCAGCCTGATAATCCAGCCCTGTGGAGCAACCGGGGCAATGCCCGTGTCAGCCAGCACCAACTGCAGGCAGCTCTGGAGGATTACGCTGAGGCCATTCGTTTGGCCCCTGAGGCGCCGGATCCCTATCTAAATCGAGGAACTGCTCTGGAGGGGCTGGGGCGGTGGCAGGAGGCGATTGCAGACTACGAACGAGTGTTGCAGTTGGATCCCAACGATGCGGCGGCCTACAACAACCGCGGCAATGCGGAAGCAGGGCTGGGCCAATGGCAACAGGCTTTGGCCGACTACCGCCGCGCCACAGAATTGGCTCCCGACTACGCCTTCGCTCAGGCCAACTATGCTCTGAGCCTCTACCAGGTGGGTGAAACAGAAGCTGCCCTGCGCTTGATGCGGGCTCTGGTGCGCAAGTACCCGAAGTTTCCAGATATGCGGGCTGCTCTCAGCGCCATTCTTTGGGCGCAGGGTCGCCAGGGAGAGGCTGAAAGTCACTGGGTGGCTGTGCAAGGACTGGATCCCCGCTACGCCGACCTGGAATGGGTGAAAACCGTCCGCCGTTGGCCACCGGCAATGGTGGCAGCTCTGGAGCGTTTCCTTTCTCTCAAGTAGTGAGGCTTACGATTGCGGCGGAGGCACTCTGGGTCTTGACTCTGCGCATTGACGAAACAGTTGCTGGGGATCCCCGCAGCCAGAGTCTCAGGTTACATCCTGTCTGGGGGGATGGAGATTGCTAGATTGGGATCAAGCCGAGGGCGGATTCCAGCAGCAGGCTTAACCCAGAGCCAAGAGAGCGCAGAGGGATCCCAAAGGCTTTCAGCGAGCTGTGAAAAAAACTGTGTAAGGGATTGCTTCCTGCGACACCTTTTCGCCTTTTTCTTCGTCTGTTTTAGACCTATCGCGGCGCGTGGTATCAACGTGAGTGCAATGGCTTGTTTCTCTCGCTCTTCTTCCTTCCTCCCCGATTGGAGAGGGGGGCTGCGAAGTCACTGGAGCTGGGCAGGGCTGTTGCTCGTGGTTCTGCAGATTGGGCAACCCGCCGTGGCTCAGACGGAAACCCGAGTTTGGAGCGGAACCGGCCAAATTTTGAGCGGCCAGGGGCAGGGGGCGACGGTGCAATTGATCTTGGAAACGGGTGGCGGGCGTATCTGGAGCCAATCGGGGCCGGCTTTGGATGCACCCTTTTCCGGCGGCCATATTTCGGTAACCAGCGGTGATGGCACCTGGCAAATCCAATCGCAAGGGGATCAGTTGTTGGTTACCTTTTACCGCGGCGAGCAGATCATCCGCTGGCAACTGCGGCCCATGGGCGAGATCCCCAGCTCTTCCCCTTCTGCGCCATCCAGCTCCCTGAGCAGTGACTCCGCCCAGCCCGTAGCGCTGCCCGTCCAAGAGCTGGTGATTCCAGTACTGAAGAATTTGCCCGGTACCCCCTGAGGGATCCCTGCCCCGCCGGTTCTCGACCCATGAAACCTGGTGCGTTGGCCGCTGGGGCTATCAAACCTGTGGCCACTGGAATGGGCTGGGATGATTTTGGGGGCGGTGGGCCTGGGGATCCTATCCCATCGGCAGTTAGCCCGCCTGTTGTTTAGCTGAGCAGCGGGACACAGGGCAGGGGCAGTTGAGCTGCTGCCGCCGCATCCAGCAACCACAGCAGCCGTCCTCTGGGGTTTACGCGCTGGCAGGGTAGGTGGGCCTCGGTGGTCAGCGCCTCTTTCACGATGGGGGCTTTGTTCGCTCCGGTTACCAGGAACACCACCTGGGCTGCTTGGTTCAGAACAGGATAGGTCAAGGTTAGACGCGGCTCCTGCCCTTTTTGCCCCACCGTCACCCAGCGGTGCTGCACCTGCAGAGCGGCGGTGTCGGGAAATAGAGAAGCTGTGTGGCCGTCTTCCCCCACCCCCAGCCATACCAGGTCGAGAGAAGGGCACTCTGCACCGAAAATCTGCCGTAGGGTGGCCTCGTATTCGGCAGCATCGCGAAGGGGATCCCCCGCTTGGGTAGGCATGGGGAAAACTTGAGCTGCCGGGATCCCGATCTGCTGCAGCAGGGTTTCTCGTACCATGCGGTAGTTGCTTTCAGGGTGATCCGGGGGAACATAGCGCTCATCCCCCCAGAACAGCCAGGTTTGTTGCCAAGGGATCCCTGGGGTTTGGGCCAGGGCAGCATACAGCTTCTTGGGGGTGCTCCCTCCCGCCAAGGCCACCGTAAAGCGTCCCCGCTCGCGAATGGCAGCGGCTGACCGAGCTTGCCAAATCTCGATGGCCCGTTGGATTAAGACGGGGCCCTCCGGAAAGATCTCCAACTGGAATCCCTGCATACACCGAAGCCCTACTGCCGACCTATGCTGGGTCAGCCGACCTGCACCAACACTTTACCGAAGGGATCCCCTAAGCGGGGCAAACACTAGGAAGCCACCGCCAGCTCTTTGGCTTCTGCCCGAATTTGCTCGTAGAGGGCGCGCAGCTTCAGGCCCACGATGATCTGAATCAGACCAGAGCCATTGCGGGATCCCGGGTATTCCGGGTGCTTGCGCAACAGTTCCGTCAGCTCGCCATAGTAGCGGGTGGACAAGTTGCTCAGGTGGTTCTCGATGTAGATGACCTCTTCCAGCTTGTCGAAGGTGCCGTCGATCTCCAGAATCGAAACCGGGTGCTCGAAGTAGGTGGAAGGGCCATAGTGGAGGCGGATCCCTGGATAGGAACAAGTCAGCTTTTTGCCGCAGGGGATCCAATCAATGGTGGAGCCTTCGTCAAAGAGATAAACATGGTCGAAGTACTTCACCCCTTCCCGCTGGATCAGCCGCACCCGCAATACCTTGTGCTCTGGATCCAGCTCCGGCAACAACTGGGTAGGCAAAACCTCAATGACGGCATCGGCGTACTGCTTCTGCACATCGACATAGGCTTCAAAGTCCGGGCGGCGAGCCTCGATTGAGCGCAACACATCTTCGTAGGTGTGGCCCCGCTCCGCCATGTCCCGCTTCACTTTCCAAGCAATCTTGATCTCTGGGGCCAGATCCAAGTACACCTTGAAGTCCAGCAGCTGGCGCACCCGCTCGTCATACATGGGATGCAGCCCCTCCAGGACGATGATGCGGTTGGGCTCCACCAGCTCCGGCGGGTCAATCATCCCCGTCTCGTGGTTGTAGATGGGCTTCATCACGCTTTGGCCGTTCTTGAGCGCCTTGGCCTGCTCGTACATCAGGTCGAAGTTGTTGGCGCGGGGATCCAGCGCCGTGATGCCCTTCTCTTTGCGCTGGTAGCGATCCAAGGAGTGATAGTCATCCAGACAGATGGTGGTAATCAGATCCCGGCCAAATAGATCCCCCAGCCGGCGTAAAAAGGTGGACTTGCCACAGCCAGAATCTCCGGCGACACCAATCATCACAACACGATCAGGACTGCTTGCCATGGGAACTCCTTGGGGACGGGCAGGGCAAAACTGAGAAAAAGGCTCTAGAAAGTTACCAACTGTTACGGTCTTACATGATACCAAATAAAGCCGTTACATCACAAGCCGCTGGCAGGCCAGAGAGGTGGGCACCCTAAGCAACAATTTAACAAAAAATCCATATTTTTGGCCGATGAGCTTGGCCGGGATTATTTTTCCGGGGTTGCCGCTCTCAGGACGGCCTGGGGGGCTGGCGAAGGTCGTCTGCTTCTCCTCTGACAAGTTCCATTTGAGCAGCCGGGCTGCTGTGGTGTTTGCTATTTTGCTATATGTAAACTCATTTCCTCCCAGTGCCAGGAGCAGATCGCAGGTATGGTTGCCAGCGCAGAAAAGCGAGAGGTTGTCGTCAATCTGTATCGTCCCAACGCACCGTTGATCGGCCACTGCGTGGAGACCTACTCCATTGTCGGTGAAGGAGCACCCGGACTGACTAAGCACATTGTGCTCAGCTTGCCGGATCCCAACTACCGCTACCTAGAAGGGCAAAGCGTCGGCATCATTCCTCCTGGTGAAGATGCCAAGGGCAAACCCCATAAGCCCCGCCTTTACTCGATCGCTTCCACTCGCTTTGGCGATGATGGCGAGGGGCGCACCGTCTCTTTGAGCGTGAAGCGGGCCGAATATGTCGATAGAGAGACAGGCCAGCCGGGGGTGGGGGTCTGCTCCGGCTTCCTCACCGATTTGAAGGCAGGCGACGAGGTGATGATCACGGGGCCATCGGGGAAAACCTTCCTACTGCCCGAAGATGAGAACGCCAACCTGATTTTGATCGCCACCGGCACCGGCATTGCTCCTTTTCGCGCTTTCATCAAGCACCTGTTTGAAGAGGATCCCAACTATCAGGGCAAGATCTGGCTGTTCTTTGGGGTGCCCACCACTTCCACCTTGCTCTACCACGGGGATCTGGAGGCTTGGAAAGCCCAGTACGGGGATCGCTTCCGCGTCGATTACGCCATCAGCCGCGAGCAACAAACCCCCGATGGCAAGAAAATGTACGTGCAAAACCGCATGGCCGAGTACGGCGCCGAGCTGTGGGAGATGCTGCAACAGCCCAACACCTACACCTACATCTGCGGCCTCAAGGGGATGGAGGACGGGATCAACAACGTCATGGGGCCTTTGGCGGAACAAGCCGGTCAGGATTGGAGCAAGTTCCAGAAGGAACTGAAGAAAGCAGACAGGTGGCACGAAGAAACCTACTGATCCCTGCTTGTGATCCCTGCTTGTCGGTTTGTCAGCGCCAATAGGGATCCCGTTCCTTGCTTGAGAGCACTGGCGTGGGGAGTATGTCAAAATGCTTCTATCTCCCAGCGTATGCGCTTTTTTCCCAGGAGCATCGAACCGTGGACGCGCGCTACAATCCCCAGGCCATTGAGAGCAAGTGGCAAGCCCACTGGCGTGAAATCGGGCTGGATCGCACCCCAGAGCTGAAGGACGGGAGCCGCAAATTCTATGCTCTGTCCATGTTCCCCTATCCCAGCGGCAACCTGCACATGGGGCATGTGCGCAATTACACCATCACCGATGTAATTGCCCGCCACAAACGAATGCAGGGATACGCGGTGTTGCACCCGATGGGCTGGGATGCCTTTGGCCTGCCGGCGGAGAATGCCGCCATCGACCGGGGGATCCCACCGGCCAAGTGGACCTACCAAAACATTGCCCAGATGCGGGATCAGTTGCAGCGGTTGGGCCTGTCCTACGACTGGGAGCGGGAGATTACCAGTTGTTCGCCGGACTACTACAAGTGGACGCAGTGGATCTTCCTGCAATTTTTGCAGGCGGGCTTGGCCTACCAGAAAGAGGCGGCGGTGAACTGGGATCCGGTGGATCAGACGGTGTTGGCCAACGAGCAGGTGGATGCGGAGGGGCGTTCCTGGAGATCCGGCGCCCTGGTGGAAAAGCGCATGCTCAAGCAGTGGTTTTTCAAAATCACCGCCTATGCCGACCAACTGCTGGCGGATCTGGAAAAGCTCTCCGGCTGGCCGGAGCGGGTGCGCACCATGCAGGAGAACTGGATCGGCCAATCGGTGGGGGCTAAGGTGATTTTCAAAACCGAGGCAGGGGACGAGCTGGCAGTGTTCACCACCCGGCCCGATACCCTCTGGGGGGCCACCTTCATGGTGATGTCGCCGGAGCACCCCTTGGTGGACAAGCTCACCACCGCCGAGCAACTGCAGGCCGTCAGAGCCTATCAAGCCCAGGCCGCTGCCCGCAGCGAGATCGAGCGCAGCGCCGAAGACCGGGAAAAGACAGGGGTTTGGACGGGATCCTACGCCATCAACCCCGTTAACCAAGAGCGGATCCCCATCTGGATTGCCGACTATGTGTTGATGGGCTACGGGACGGGGGCCATCATGGCTGTGCCTGCCCACGACCAGCGGGATTTCGAGTTTGCCCGCAAGTTCGGCCTGCCCATCAAGCGGGTGGTGCAGCCGCCGGAGGGTTCTCCGGCCTCAGCGGATCGCGCCAGCGGGACGGAGTCCTCAGAACTGCAGGCTGCCTGGACGGGGGAAGGGGTGATGATCAACTCTGGCCCCCTAGACGGGATCCCGGTGGGCAAAGGCCCAGGGCAAAGCGTGGAAAGAGCCATCGCCTGGCTGGAAGCCCAGGGGCTGGGGGAAAAGCAGATCAACTACCGCCTGCGGGATTGGCTGATCTCGCGGCAGCGCTACTGGGGTTGTCCCATCCCGGTGATCCATTGTCCCCACTGTGGCATTGTGCCGGTGCCGGAGAAGGATCTGCCGGTGCTCTTGCCGGAGGATGTGGAGCTGACGGGGCGAGGGGGATCCCCGTTGGCCCAGTTGGAGGACTGGGTGAAGGTGAAGTGCCCCACCTGTGGCGCGGAGGCTCGCCGGGAAACCGATACCATGGACACCTTCATCTGCTCGTCGTGGTACTTCCTGCGCTTCAGCGATGCCCGCAACGACCGAGAGATCTTCCGCAAAGACCGGGTGAACGCCTGGCTGCCGGTGGATCAGTATGTGGGTGGCATTGAGCACGCCATCCTGCACCTGCTCTACTCCCGCTTTTTTACCAAGGTGTTGCGGGATCGGGGGCTGCTGGATTTTGACGAGCCGTTCTCGCGTCTGCTCACCCAGGGGATGGTGCAAGGGCGCACCTACTACAACCCCAACAAGTCCGGCAAGGATCGCTGGATCCCGGCAGCTCTGGTGAAGGATCCCAACGACCCGCGGGATCCGGAAACGGGCGAGCCCCTGCAAGTTATCTACGCTACCATGTCCAAGTCCAAGGGCAACGGCGTGGATCCCGAGGAGGTGCTGGCCCACTACGGGGCGGATACGGCCCGCATGTTTATCTTGTTCAAGGCCCCGCCGGAGAAGGATCTGGAGTGGGACGATGCCGATGTGGAGGGGCAATTTCGCTTTCTCAACCGCGTCTGGCGGCAGGTGTACGAGTTTGTCGTTCGCGGTGGCGGGACGGAGTCCTGGCGGGGCAGGGTCTCAGAGCTGTTGCCGGCCAAGGTCGAGGTGGGATCCCTGACCAAGGCGGAAAAAGATCTGCGCCGGGCCATCCACACCGCCATCAAGGAAGTCAGCGAAGATCTGGAAAACGATTATCAATTCAACACCGCCATTGCCGAGCTGATGAAGCTGAGCAATGCTCTGGGGGAGGCCGGGATCCTGGATTCGCCGGTTTATGCAGAGGGGATCGGCACGCTGGTGTTGCTGATGGCGCCTTTTGCCCCCCATATTGCGGAGGAGCTGTGGCAGGCGCTGGGGGGCGCAGACTCGGTGCATCGGCAGTCTTGGCCCAGCTATGACCCGGCAGCGCTGGTGGCCGACACGGTGACCATTGTGATTCAGGTGAACGGCAAATTGCGCGGCTCGTTTGAGGCCCCTGCCGAGGTGACGCCGGAGGAGCAGGAACAGTTGGCCCTTCGGTCAGAAGCAGCGCAGAAATACCTGGAGGGGGCAACACCCAAAAAAGTGGTGGTGGTGCCGAAAAAGCTGGTTAACTTTGTCCTCTAACGGCGGGCCTGGCCAAAATGTTCCGCACTGCTGACACGAACGGGATCGGGGCTTTCACTCGGCGTGGCAGCTCATCGACTTTCCAGGATCGGGCTATGCTGGACTGAGGACTACACCCATCTCCCTGTTGCTATGCGAGACCTTCTGCGCGACATCCTTCGGGACTGCTCTGGCTTTGTGGAACTGCGCTACCACGGCAAGGTGTTTCGCAGCATCACTGCCGAGAAGGGCCGCCTTGAGCGCACCGCGGTTCGTCGCCGTTCCGGAGTGGGGGTGCGGGTGTTGGAGGCCGGCACTTGGGGCTTTGCTGCCACCGGGGATCCCTCGCCGGCTGCCATTCGGGAGGCCATCGCTGAAGCTCGCCGTGCCGCCCAAGCCAGCGCCGACTACCGCAAACAAAAGCTGGGATCCCTGCCCAGTGTGCGGCTGGCCCAAGGGGAGTTCTGCGAGCCCGGTGTGGAGGAGGTGTTGAACAAACCGCTGGAGGCGAAGATCCAGTTGGCTCTGGAAACCGAGGCACAGGCCCGGCAGGCCTCTCGCCAAATTAGCTCCGCCAGTTGCACCTACAACGAGATCTACGAGGAAAAAGCCATTGTCACCACCGATGGGGCGGATGTGGCCTTTCGTCTGGTGCGCCCCGAGCTGCGAGTTCAGGCGGTGGCCGAAGCTGCCGGCCAGCTCAGCAGTGGCTCCGAGGCCATTGGGGTAACAGGGGGATGGGATTGCCTGTTCCGCTCGCATCCCTTGCAGATGGCGGAAAAGGCGGCTGCTACCGCGGTTGATTTATTGTCCGCAGGCTACGCAGAAGGGGGATGGGCCACGGTTATTCTGTCGCCTTCCATCGTGGGGCTGTTGGTGCACGAGGCCATTGGCCACACGGTCGAGGCGGATTTTGTCCTGGCGGGTTCTGTGGCTGCCGGCAAGCTGGGGCAGCGGGTGGCCAGCGACTGGGTTACTCTCAAAGACTCCGGCCATTCGGAGTTTATGCCAGGGGCAGGGGGAACCCTTCCTGTGGACGACGAGGGCGTTCCTACCCAAAGCACCACCATCATCCAAAACGGCATTCTGGTCAGCTATCTCCACAACCGCGAAACTGCCGCCCACTTTGGGGTGGAGCCCACCGGCAATGCCCGCGCCTGGGAATACGCCGATGAGCCTTTGATCCGCATGCGCAACACCTTCATCGAGCCCGGATCCCAAACGCTAGAAGAAATCATCGCCAGCACTCCCGATGGCTACTTCCTGGATGGGGCCAGGAACGGGCAGGCGGACTCCACCGGCGAGTTTATGTTTGGCGTGGAGCGGGCCTACCGCATTCGCGATGGCAAGCTGGCGGAGTTGCTGCGCGGTGTCACCATCACCGGCAATGCTTTTGAGGTGCTGCAATCGGTGGATGCCGTCTCGCGGGACTTCCTGTGGGATTTGGGATCCGGCCATTGCGGCAAGGGTCAACCGGCCAAGGTGGATGCAGGCGGCCCCTACATTCGCTGTCGGGCCATTGTGGGCGGACAGCAACCTGTGTAGTTATTCCCTTGGCGCTCCACAGCTAGCCCAGAGGTGAAGCCTACAGCTCGCTCTGTAAAGGGGACTGGCAGGCCAGCTCCAGGACTACCGAAAGCTGCTGGCCAGGAGCTACACAGAAACTCTGTCCTGCCGGCACGACTGACCGTGGGGGAGTTCACAGAACAGCCAATCCGTCCGCAAAAATTAGGGATCCCCTCACCTGCGGGGATCCCAGATGGGGTACTGGATCAAACCTTAGCGAGGGAAAACCACCTGGGCTCGCAACTCGCCCGGCGGGTTGGCCTGCGTGTGAATGTTGATGTAGTAAGCTCCGGCCAAAAAGCTGGAGACTTGCTCAGGGGTGAGGTTGGCTTCCAGTCGGAAATTCCCCGACTGATTGCCTGGATTCGGCAACATGTTCAAGACAAAGACCACCGGCCCTGTGGCCTGGGCGAAAGATTGTCCTGGCTGCGGCTGAGCAATGTGAATATGTCCAGGGCCAAAGTTAGCAATGGGTAGAAGTGGGGTTGTGAGATTTGTAAAGCTTCCTTAACCGCTGAGAAACAAGACAGCAACCAGGCAAAAGCCGCAAAAAGCCTCGAAAATTGAACGAGGCCGAAGGGCAAAACCGATCAACAACATGGAAAAAGCTCCTCGGTCAGAGAACAGGCCAAATAAGTTACGTATCAGGCCAAGCTTCGGATTCATCTCTGGGTTTAAAAGATGGCAAAATCCCCGCTACCAAGAGACAAAAGCCCCTACCCTGTGGGGGTTGGGGGATGGTGTAGACTGCACGCGGAGCAGAAATCTCTGACCGTACCCATTGGAAGGCATAGCCGGGGAGAGTGTTCACCAAGGCACTTTCCCCAACCTCCGTTCAGGATGGATCCGTTTATCCTCTGGCCGAGGCGGCCAAAGCAGAGTTCATGATCGGCCAGAACCAGTGGGGCCGCATCAGGATGACGGTGTCAATGACGTGGATGATGCCGTTATCGGCTTCGATGTCCGCTTGGATAACGGTGGCGTTATTGACCTCGAAAACGTCCCCTTCGATCAACAAGTCGATGGGGGATCCCTCTACCGAGCCCACACTTTGGTACTTGGCCAAATCTGCCTTTTTCAAGCGGCCGGGCACCACGTGGTAACACAGGATGCGAGTCAGTTGGGGGATATTTTGCACCAGGGTGGTGATGGTGCCAGGAGGCAGCTTGGCAAAAGCCCCATCGGTGGGGGCAAAAACGGTAAAGGGGCCAGGGCTTTTGAGAGTGTCTACCAGGTTTGCCGCTTTAACGGCAGTTACCAAGGTGGAAAAACCCTCAGCAGAGACCGCAATATCGACAATATCGGGCATGGCCGGGATCCTTTTGCTGTGAAGTTGTTGCTAACTGGATTGCTGCTCGAAAGGCTTTGAGATCATTAAAGTTGCCACGGGCTAGCGATAATTCTGATCCTGAATGTAGGCGAGGCGGGCTGCTTCCCGGATCCCATATTCCGGTCGGGTGAAGCGATTGAGTTGTCCCTCAAAATAACGGCGGTTCATCATCAAGTGCCGTGGATTTGGATCATCAAGGGGATACAAGAAAGCGGCCCTTCCCGCCTGAATCACGGCTGAGGTGACGTTGTACATGGAGCGCTGGAAGCTAACCCCCAATTGAATCAGCATGTCCTCTTCGCCGCGGCAATGCTTGCGATAATACTCCACCAAATACTGGGGCAAAAAGTGGTACATATCCTGGTGCAAGAGCGTGGGCGGGATCCCGGCGGTGCCCACCGGAAACTTATCGGCGTAGAGGATCCCGTAGTGAAAGTCCAACTGGTTGGTGGGAACTTCGTTGGCCTGAGCGTTGTAGGACTTGGTGCCGCGGAAAGGAGAGGTGCGATAAAACACGGCCTCTACATAGGGGAAAGCGGCCTCATATAGCCAGGTAAATCCCTTGGATTTGGGCACAATATCGTACCATTCTCCCCGAATGCGCACGCGATGGTAGATGGGTCGTCCGGCAATGGCGAAGATCCCGTTGACCAGAAAGTTCATCGCCTCCGGCACGCTGGTAATTTTGCCTTCATCGTAGAGATCGCTCATCTCAAAAAAGACCGGAGCCATCACCTCCCAAAACAGGCCCAACACCGAGTACATGGTGGCCTGGCGGCACAGCTCCAAAAACATATCGGGGAAGAGCTTGTATAGCCCCATCAACAAGGGGTTGCCCTGGCAATAGGCGCGGATGGCGCGGTCGGCATTTTGCTTGTATTCTTCGGAATCCATGTAGGGATCCAGCAAGCCCCCCATATCCCGGTGCCAGAGCATGGCCCGCATACATTCTTCGGCAAATTCCATGTTGATGCGGTCATGCCAAAGGTGATGCAAAATCCGCGGCAGCTTGCGCTTGAGCTCCCCTTTTTCCATGAACTCCAGCAGTTCCGGGTGGGCCGTAGCGGGGCCGCGCCAAATGCGCAAATCGGCATTATCCCCCGCGTAGTGGTTGGCCAGCTTCAAATATTCTTCGGGAATGATGAACTTAAAAAAGGGCAAGGGATCCACAAACACCTGCTCGGCAATGTAGAGCAGATCGCGCCAGTAAAAGTCCATCGGCACCGCATAGGCTTTGTAGAGGCCGATAATTTGCATCAGGTTTTCCGGCGTATCCGGCAGCATCGATCCCCCAGCCTCCAAGCGGTGGACTACATCCGCAAAAGGGTGGGTAGAAGGGGGAAGCTTGCGGGTTGTAAGGGTTGTCGTCATGGAAGAAGTCTCCAACTCTTCAAAAGTCCTGGCTCCATAGGGGGCATCTGCTGGGATCTCAATTCCTGGGAGTTTCCCGCTTGCCTGGATCGGCTCCAGAGAGGGTGATGGGGGCAAGGTCACCGGCTGATGCCAGGATAAGCGTTTGCGCTTGAGCCACCTGGGTGGATAGGGTAAACGCCAAGGGTTGTGGCCATTTCACCAGGCTCATGGGCTGGATCCCAAACCAAACGATCAAGGCCGTCAAAATAAGCCCCGGGATCCGCTCCCAGCCATGCACGCGCGGGTAGTAGGCGGTGCGGTTGTCCAACCTGCCAAAGCAGGTGCGGTTCAGCAAAATCACAAAGTACACCGCCGTCAAGCCGGTGCCACAGATGCTGATCAAAGTGGGCAGAGGAAAATCTTGGTAGCTGCCCTGGAAGATCAAAAACTCCGCCACAAAGCCCACCAGGCCAGGGATCCCGGCGCTGGCCATCCCCCCCAAGATGAGCAGAGCACTCACCGTGGGCAAGCCCCGCAAGGGGTTGAGCAGGCCGTTGAGCACATCCAGATCGCGGGTTCCCACTTTGCGCTCCACCAAGCCCACCAAATCGAACAGCAGCGCCAAGATGAGACCATGGGAGACCATCTGCACCATCGCCCCGGTCAGGCTAATGGGGGTGGCTGCCGCCATGCCCAGCAAGATGTAGCCCATGTGGCCAATGGAGCTGTAGGCCACCATGCGCTTGATGTCTTTTTGGGCGATGGCTGCCAAAGCCCCGGACAACACGGCAATGGCTCCCCACCAGGCTAGGATCCCGCCCAGGTCGGCCCAAGCTTGGGGAAACAACTGCAGCCCAAAGCGAAACAGACCGTACGTGCCTAACTTGGAGAGGATCCCTCCCAGGAGGATGGCCACTGGCGGCGACGACTCCCCGTATGCATCAGGCAACCAGGTGTGGAAGGGGATCAGCGGCATCTTAATGCCGAAAGCCACGATCAAGGCCAACAGCGTCAAGGTCTGGGCAACAGGGCTGAGAGAGGTGATGCGGATCTCCAGCAGCTCAAAGCTATGGGGATCCCCCAGCCAGTAGATGGCCAAAAAGGCCCCCAACAGAAAGATGGCGGAAACGGCGGTGTAAATCAAAAACTTGATGGCAGCATAATCCCGCTTGGGGCTGCCCCAAATGGAGATGAGCAGGTAGATCGGGATCAGCACCAGCTCGTAAAACAAGAAGAACAAAAGCAGGTTCTGGGCAACAAAAGCCCCGTTGACCGACCCGCTCATGAACAAAATGCAGCCGTATAAGAGGTTGGGCCGCTTCACCTCTGGCTCAGCTGTCAGCACCGCAATCAGCGTGAGCAGCCCATTCAAAGCCACCATCAGCAGGGAAAACCCGTCCAGGCCCAGGGAGTAGCTCAGCCCAATTGCCGGGATCCAATCCCACCGCTGCACCCACTGCAGCCCTTCCGCTTGCAGGTCAAAGTTGGCAAACAGCAGCAGCGAGATCCCCAGCAGGATCCCGGCCAAGGCCACCGCCAGCTTTCGCCCCCCCAAGCCTAAGAACAGGAGCAGGGATCCCAAGATCGGCAACACAATCAAGGCACTCAGCATGGTCTTTTCCCTCTTTATCTAAGGACTCCGTCCCGCTACCTTGCCCAAGCCTAGAGAATCAGCCAGCCCAGCAGGGCCACCCCCACCACAATCGTCAGCACGTAGGCTTGCAACTGGCCAGAGGTGGTGTATTTCAAAACCTGTCCACCCGCCAATACCGCCAAGCTGGTCAAATTTACCAAGCCGTCTACCACATAGCGGTCGAACAAGGCTGTAACCTCAGAGATGATGCGTACCGCAAACACCACACTGGCCCGGTAGAGCTTGGGGGTGTAGAAGTCGTTGGCCAACAAATCCTGCCAGTCGGCCAAGAAGGCCCAGTCCACCGGCTGCCGCTGCGGACGCAGATACAGCCAGGCTCCCAAGGCAATGCCTGTCAAGCTGGAGCCCGTCATTACCCCAACAGGGATCCCTTCCAGAGCGGGAATCAGACCTAGTGCCGATAGGATCATGGGCATGTGCAGCGTTACCCCCATCATGGCGGTGCTGGGCAACATCATCGGCCAATGCACCTCTGGCGAGCGCTCGCTCATCTGCTGCGGTTTGCCCCCCCAAACAAGGCCAAATACCCGCGTTAGCCCCAGCGCCGTCACCGCATTGGTAACCAGCACAACTGCCGCCCACAACCCCTGCCCCGGTTGCACCAACTGCTGCCAGAGATCCGTCAGCACCCAAAAGGAGCCGAAGGGAGGCAAAGCGATGATTCCAGCCATCCCGGTCAAGAAGCACAGCCCCGAGATAGGGCGCCGCGACCACAAGCCTCCTAGATAGCGCAGATCCTGGGTAATGCTGTTCCAGATCACCATGCCCAGCGCCATCACCAACAGGGCCATCGCGGGCGCATAGGTCAGCAGCAACCCATAGGCTTGCTGGGGATGACCGGTGCCCACCGCCACAAAGATCAAGCCCATGTAGGCGCTCACCAGATAAGACAGGGCCCGCTTGGCGTCGATCTGGGCCAAGGCCACTAGGGATCCCCCCACCGCCGTCAAGCTGCCGATAGTCAGCATCACCTTCAGCACCGTTGGGGAAAGCTCGTAGAGGGGTTGCAGGCGAATCAACACCCAGGCCCCTGTGCCCACCACCACCGCATTGCGCAAGATCGTCGAGGGGATCGGCCCTTCCATCGCCTCATCCAGCCACAGGTGCAGAGGAAATTGGGCACACTTGCCTACGGGGCCGGCCAGCAACCCCAGCCCTACCAGGGCCAGCAGGGTGGGATCCACAGTGACAGATCCTGCCTGCACCGCCTCAGCCCAAGCCGCCAAATCCTCAAACTCCCAGGAGCCGGTCAGGGGATAGATGGCGATTACCCCCATCAAGAGCAACAGGTCGCCGATGCGCTTGGTTAAAAAAGCATCCCGCGCTCCCGTCACCACCAGCGATTGGTTGAACCAAAAGCCCACCAACAGGTAAGTGCCCAGGGTCAAAATCTCCAGGATCACGTAGCTGAAAAAGAGGGAGTCGCACAAAGCCAAGGCACACATCCCCCCCTCAAACAGGCCCAGCAGGGAGAAAAACCGCGCCCAGCCCCAGTCCATTTCCATGTAGCCAAAGCCGTAGATCTGGGCCACCAGGTTCAGACCCGTCACCACAGCGCAGGCCCCCAGAGTTACCGATGACACCTGCAGCGGCAGCTCTAACATTAGATCCCCCACCTGCAGCCAAGGCAACCGAATGACCTGCGCCGGCTGATCCCAAATCGCCACCAGCGCTCCCACACTGTGAAGGAAAGCCACTAAGGTCAGCAGGGCATTCAAATAACCTGCCGGACGTGGTCCCGTGCGCCGGGTGATTCCTGGGGACCAGATCAGCGCTCCCGCCCACGCCACCAAAGCGTAGAGGGGAATCAGCCATGCAGTTGTGACCAGCCCGTTCAAGCTCATAATCCTCCTTCGGCCAGGGATCTTGGCCAAACTGGAACACTTGCTGAGATCCTGTAAAAAATCTTAAGCAGCATCTTAGCTGCAAATTAGGATAGATAAAAATTGAACTTCTCGATGAGATCTATAGACAAAAGTCTATACCTTAGCAAGGGGCAACAGAGGTTACTCTCTTGTTGTCACCACCTCACTCTCTAAAGCGTAGATGGGAATAAACTCCTTGGGAACTCAGGATCCCCGGCTGCGCAGATACCGTGAATGGCTCTAGGACATCCCCGAAGTTCTGCTGCCCTACTTCCGGTCTTCGATAGGCTAACGCAAGCAGGATCCCATTCACCTCTTCATCCCAAGGCTACCATCGTAAGTCCCTGTGAAATTGCCAAGAAGATGAAGATTGAGAACAACGACCTAGAAGGGCGTTTTGACTTTAGGTTGCTTGACCTTCAGCTCGCGAATCCGTTTCAACATCTTCTGGAAATACTCCGCCAGGTAGTCCTCAAGAGAGGTCAGAGAGGCCAGTTCAATCCCCAGGGTTTCGCATACAGGCGTCATATCGGCGTGCATGGGTTCTTTGGCCGCGATCACCTCCACAAACGCCAGCCGGTCGGCAATGTTCCAGCTCCACTGAAAAAACTGCGCCACCTTGCGCGCCCCTCTCAGCAGTCCCAGCGGCATGGTGCTGACTTTGGCCTTTTTGCCGGAGAGCTGCTCGCACAAGGCAATGACTTCTCGAGCCGTCCAAGCCTTGGGCCCCACCAAGGGAAAGATTTGCTGCTTGGCAGCTTCTACAGTGAGAGCTCGCACCGCAAACCGGGCTGCATCTAGGGTGTCTAGGTAGGCCGTTGGCATGCCCTCGCCGGTTACCCAGACGATTTGTTCTTCCAAGATGGGGATGGCGTACTGGCCAATCAACCCCTGCATAAAGCCCGCTGGCCGGAAAATGGTGTAGGGCATCTGGGATCCGATCAAATACTTCTCAATGTGATGCTTGAAATTCATCAGGGGCACATTGGGATACTCGTGGTGGGCGCCCATGATGGAGAAAAAGATAAAATGCCCTACCTGGGCAGCCCGTGCCGCATTGATCAGGGCAACCTTGCCATCCCAGTCCACCTGACGGGCGCTGAGGGTGTCGGTCACCCGCACCGTAGCACAGTCGAGCACCGCCTCGATGTCTTCCATCGCGGAGTTGAGGGTGCTGGGCTGAAGCAGGTTTCCCACCTTCAGGTGAGCGCCCCATTCACTTAAGAAAGCAGCCTTTGCCGGATTTCGCACCAGACAGGTAACTTGGTGTCCCTCTTCGATGGCTCGGCGTACCACTTGACGGCCCAGCGTTCCCGTCGCCCCCACAACCAGCACGTTCATAAAATTATCATTTCTTAACCTTAGGCTTAGTCTATCAGACCAGCGCAACTCCCGACACAACCTTAGAGGCAGCAACAAACCAATGGGGATCCTCTGCCAAGCCGGCTTTGAGGGATCCCCAAAGTTGGGTACTGAAGCGTCTAGCTGGCCAGCTCGTTCATGCGTTGCGCCAGGGTAAAGTCCAGTTCTGTAATGCCCCCGGCATCGTGGGTGGTGAGATCCACCCGCACGCGGTTGTAGACATTGCTCCATTCGGGGTGGTGCCCCATGCTTTCGGCCACCAAGGCCACACTGCTCATCCAGCCAAAGGCTTCGACAAAGGAACCAAACTGAAATTGGCGATGCAGCTTTCCCTCCCGCAAAGACCAGCCCGGCAGTTTCTCCAGCTTGGCCTGGATCTCGGCTTCACTTAGCTTGACGGGTCTGGACATGGGCGTTCCCTCCGGTCGATGCCATCGTTTTCATCACGCTTTCATCAAAGGAGCAACTGAGAGCGGATCCCGGCTTATTCACAAAACTTCATGACCTTTGTATTCATGCTCTTCTACATGCGCGTCTATGGGCGCGGGGCTGAGCGGCTTGTACAACCAGTAGCCTTGTACAGCAAAGTGAGCCTGCTGATAGAAATGGAGGGCGGCTTGGTTGTGATGGTAAACCTGCAGGGTAATGGCCGCCAGCTGCTGCTGAGATCCCCAGCGTTCCACCTGTTGCATCAAAGCTCTGCCCAGGCCCTGCCGGCGATGGGCGGGATCCACCCAGAGCAGAAAAATGTAGGCTACCCGCCGATGGGTGGCTTGATCGGTGGAGATGCCGGCCCAAACACAGCCCACCGGCTCTGCAGTTTCTTCTTTCAAGATCCACCAGCAGGGGGTGCGGGGTGGGTCGAAGAGGCGATCCAGCGTCTCTTCTAGGTGATCCCAGTTGCTTTGCTCTGGAAAAGATTCCTGCAACGTGGCCTGCAATCCTCGTCGCACCCAGGGCCGATCCCAGGCTGAACCGATGCGCCAACGATAACCCACAGGCAGAGGGATCCCTTGTTCAGCCATCCTCAGGCATTTGCAGAAAGGGCCACAGGCGTCGCTTCTTCTAGAGGGGCAGGCTGGGCCATATCCTCCGGCAGAAACGAGCGAATGCTCACCACCACCAGGGTAAACAGAAACACCAGCAGGATGAGAGCGGGAAAGATATATTGCCGCAGGATGCTCATGCTTCTACATAATCATTTCAAGTTTCTACAGCATAGCGTGCAGGGAGGGATCCCTGGGTACCCTTTCGGATCATCCTCATCTCAATCCCTATCAACTGACCCTGGGGGATCCCATGCGTTAATAAGGTGAGAAAGTGTAGCCTATGATTCCAAAGTCAGGTCAGCTGTGCATTAAGGTCGAGCGTAGTTGTGGGTCATCACTCAACTGCCCAACCTGATCCCACTGCTGCGCGACGCGAGCGGAGAATCCATGAGCACCCCCAATCGCCCCTTGAAGACCCTTGGGATCCCTCCCAATGCCTGGGCTGTGAATGCCGAAATGGCCGACCTCACCCGTCCGCCCTTGGATCCCCGGCCCATCCTGCTACCCACCTCCAGCAAAACCCTGCGCTTGGATCTGGCCAAAGCGGCGTTGTTGGTGATCGACATGCAAAACGACTTTTGTCATCCCGACGGTTGGCTGGCCAGCATTGGCGTCGATGTTACACCTGCACGGGCTCCCATCGGCCCTCTAAAAGCCCTGCTGCCCCGCCTGCGACAAGCTCAAGTGCCGATTGTGTGGGTGAACTGGGGCAATCGCCCTGACTTGCTCAACATCAGCGCCGGCTTGCGACATGTGTACAACCCCACCGGAGAGGGAGTAGGGCTGGGGGATCCCTTGCCTAAGAACGGGTCTTTGGTCCTCACGCGGGGCAGTTGGGGCGCTGCTGTGGTGGAGGAACTGGAGGTCAAGCCCGAGGATATCTGGGTGGATAAGTTCCGCATGAGCGGCTTTTGGGATACCCCTCTCGATAGCATTCTCAGAAACCTGGGGCGCACCACCCTCTTTTTTGCCGGCGTGAACATCGACCAGTGCGTCATGACCACGCTGCAAGATGCCAATTTCCTCGGCTACGACTGCATTTTGCTGGAAGACTGCGCCGCCACCACCTCTCCTGAATACTGTTTGCTAGCTACCCTCTACAACGTCAAGCAGTGCTTTGGCTTTGTCGCCTCCTCCTCAGATTTGCTCGCGGCTCTCCCCTGTTAGCACTTGCCCACTATTCACCCCTCATCTCTTGAGCGGAGGATCCGGATGCAAACGCTTTCCCGCTGCGTGATTCCAATTGTTAAAACCCCTGCCGATTATCAGGCTTTTCGCATCAGCCCCCACGATACCAATCGCCTGGCCATCGTGTTCGATCCTTCTCATGCTCAGATTTCTCTAACCTTTTGTGTGGAGATCTTCGATGAGGGAGGCAAAACCCCTCCAAATCGCCATCAAATGGCTGTGGAAATGTTTTTTGTTCTCAAGGGGGAAGGCCTGGCCATTTGCGATGGAAAAGCGGCCCCCATCAAAACTGGAGATAGCATTCTGGTACCGCCGACCGGTGTACATGAAATCCACAATACCGGCCCAGGCCGCCTCTACGCCCTCTGCTTCATGGTGCCCAACGAAGATTTTGCCGAGCTCATCCGCTCCGGCACTCCTGCGGACTTGGATGAGGAGGATTTGCAGGTGCTGTCGGGGGGCTGGAGAAGGGCATTTGCTGAGGCTTAGGCCTCAATGGCTCTGGGAGCTGTAGAGGTTGGAAGTCAGGGGTACTGATACATTCACGCTGAACTCTCCTGAACATGGTTCAGGAAAGAAGCGATCGCATCCTGCCTATCTCTGAGCAGGAAGGCGGTATCCCGCAAAGCCCTGAGGAATACCCCCCGAGCGCTTTCCCCCTTCACTTCCCGGCAACCGTTGCGGTGGACTCAAGGATCAGGGGGAAACTTGGTCTACTATATCCCTCTCAATGACTTTTGCCAAACCGCCTAAAGCTCAGTAAATTCAGCAAAGTTCAGGGTTTTGGGGGTTAGAGGCATGCTCCGACAAATCTTTTCCCAGGGTCTCTGTTTCCATAAATCCATAAAAGCCATAAAAGAGGGGTCTGGAGGGGGCTGCGTTTGCGCCAGCAGGCCGGAGATCAAGGGCAATACCAGGGAAGGGGCTCAAACTCTGGTGGGAGTTTCTCCCTCTCATAAGGGCTTCTGTTTTATCTTAGGAAGAATCCACCCAGGGATCCCTTAGGTTGTCCTTGGTTGGTATCCCTTTGGCAAGATCCGCTAGCCCAACCCAGGCCATGTTGCCCGTTCGCCCCCGCGAAACTGTTTCCATGTTCACCCGCGACGGGATCCAACTGGACGCGGATGTCTATCGCCCGCAAGGGGAGGGGAGCTACCCGGTTTTGCTGATGCGGCAGCCCTATGGGCGGGCCATTGCCTCGACGGTGGTGTATGCCCATCCCAGGTGGTATGCGGCCCAGGGGTACATTGTGGTCATCCAGGATGTGCGCGGACGGGGAACTTCCAAGGGATCCTTCTACCCTTTCCGCCATGAGGTGGAAGACGGGTTTGACGCCGTCAATTGGGCGGCTGCCTTGCCGGGGAGCAACGGCGTAGTGGGCATGTACGGCTTCTCTTATCAGGGCATGACCCAGCTGTATGCGGCTTCTACCCGTCCCAGCGCCTTGAAGGCCATCTGCCCGGCGATGCTGCCTTACGATCTCTATGCCGATGCCGCTTACCCAGGGGGGGCCTTTGCCTTCTACAACAACCTCAGTTGGGCCTTGCAACTGGAGACCGAAGGGGCGCGTCTCAGGGGGGATGCCAATGCCTACCAAGCGCTTTTGAAAGCTGCCCGCAATCTCCCCCTCTACGACCCTATCCCCCTCAAGCCGGGGGTGTTGCAGCAGTATGCCCCCCAATCCTATTACTTCGACTGGCTGGAGCACAGCGAGCCGGATGAATACTGGCGCAAGCTCTCTCCCCGTCTAGAGGTGGTGGATCTGCCGATGCTACACATTGCCGGCTGGTTTGACAGCTACCTGAGTGGTAGCCTGCGCCTCTACAAGGAAATGAGCGCCCGCAGCCAGAACCCTCAATACCTGATCATCGGCCCTTGGATCCATCTCCCTTGGGGGCGCAAAGTGGGGGCGTTGGACTTTGGCCCAGAGGCTGTCAGCCCCATCGATCGGCTGCAGGTGCGCTGGTTTGACCAGTTCCTCAAAGGCAAAGATACAGGGATCCTCCAGGAGCCGCCGGTACGCCTGTTCGAGATGGGATCCAACCGCTGGCGCGGCTTTGATGCTTGGCCTACCCCTGAGCCAAAAGCTTTTTACCTACACAGCACCGGCTTGGCTGCCCTTTCAGAAGCAGAGGGATCCCTTCGCCCTGAACCCTCGCCGACGCAACAATCGGATACCTTTGTTCACGATCCCTGGCGACCGGTGCCGGCCTTGGGGGGCCACCTAGTTCAGCCTGCCGGGCCGCAAGAGCGCTCCGCCCTCGACTGCCGCACCGATGTCCTGACCTATACCACTCCGCCGCTGCAAGCCGAGCTGGTTCTGGTCGGGGACATTGCTGTGGAGGTGTACGCGGAGGCCGACAGCCCCAGTTTCGATCTTTGCGCTGTGCTCTCGGTGGTAAGGCCCGATGGGCAGGTGTATAACTTTTCCCAAGGCTATTGTCGCCTACGGGATCCCCAGCCTGGTACCCCCATTCTGATTCCCTGTCAGCCCACCTGTATTCGCATTCCTTGCGGTCATGCTCTGCGCCTCAGCCTTAGCGCGGCTTGTTTTCCGGCCTATCCTGTCAACACAGGCACGGGAATGCGGGAAGAGCGGCTGATTGAGGCCCGCATTCTCACCATCACTCTCCACAGCGGCGGCGAGACGTCTTCGCGGCTGCACCTGCCCATGGCTTGAAGCCAAGAAGAGACCAAGCTTCGGGATCCCGTTCGCAATCCCCGCTTACAAAGAGACACCAAACGTTAGGATAGAAACAGGCAGGGCAAGGGAACACCATGTTGCAAGACCCAAAGTTGATCCGGCACTATCAGGCTTTGACCGATGCTCTGGTGGATACCTGGCAGCGGGGCTACCGGCGCACCGATGAGCTACGTCTGCTGGTGGATGGCTACCTGCTGGCCTTGCGAACTGGCAAACAATTGGAGCCCTTCGAGATCTATCGCATTGAGGACGAGGTCAACCGCTTCCTCTACGATCCGTCCAACTTCATAGATCCGGAATTGGAGCCAGAGGCGGAGCCGATGCGGGGTTATTGATTTTGTGAATCCCTGTTGGCGATCCCTAGAACAGGTGGGGCAAAGTTTTGATTCCAACCTTTTCTGATCTCTCCTCGCCCCTTGGGAGAAAGACTAGGGGGGAGGGCGCTGACTGAGTTCTGGTTTTGTCGAGCATCTTGCGCCTGGTAGGCTGAGAGGGATCGATTCGTTCCTGATTCCAGTCGTATCGGTTCTATGGCGGTTTGGGATAGGGTGATGACCTCCCGGCATCTGCCCCTGCTGGGATCCGGCTTGGGCTTGGGGGTAGCCCTGATCCTCTGGTACGGGGTGTTTGGCTACCACGTGCTGCAGATTGGCCTCTGGCTGCTGAGCATCCTGCTGGTGGGGTTGTATTGGGCGCAGTTTTCCCCGGCTCAACCCCCTTGGGATCCGACGCGGCTGCGCTGGCAACAGGAGCTGTTGCACCTGGGGCTGTTGGTGTTGGTCTTTGCCCCGATCTACCTCTGCGACCTGCCCAACATCCCTTTTCAGATCAATACTGACGAGATTGTGATCACCTCCATGGCCCGTCGCGCCTCAGGGGTGCGCTATCCCGATATCTTTGGGCTGATGCCGGAGTATTTCTATTTCCCCCGCTTCATGTTCAGCCTCTTCGGCGGCCTGACGCGGCTGATGGGGGGAGTCACGCTGCTCAATGTGCGCACGGTACATGCCGCCTTCGGGGTCGTCACCATTCTGGTGGCCTACGGGTTTTTTCGGGCATTTTGGGGATCCCGGCTGGCTTTGGCGGGGGCAGCCCTCTTGGGATCCAACCACGCCTTGCTGGGCATCAGCCGCATGGCCATGCGGGAAAACCTGATTGTGCTGGTAGAGTGTGCGGCCCTGGCCTTGCTCCTCAAGGGCGTGCGGGAAAAAAATCCCCTGTTGCTCTATCTGGGGGGAGGAGCGGCGGCTTTCTCCCTCTACGGCTATTTGCCGGGGCGGGTGGTGATCCTGCTGGGGTTGCTGTTTGGAGTTCTGTACCTGCTCCTGGGCCGGGAGGATCTCCGAGGAGAAAACAAGCAAGCTAATCCCCTCTGGGTCCTGGCTAAGCTGACGGTGCCCGCGGCGCTGGGCTTTTTTCTGGTGGCTGGGCCCATTCTGGTGGCCACGGTCACAGCACCTGCGGTGAGCGCCGAGTACTCTCGCCAACAATTTCTCTTTTTCCCGGAAGGGCGGGCGTTACAACAGATGTGGGTGAATGCGGCTACGCCAGAGGAGGCGGTCTGGCGCAACATCTTCAACGGCCTCAGCATGTTCAACGACCCCGGCCAGCACGACCGCGGCTACATCTATCCCAACTACGGCCATGCTTTTGTGGATCCCTTGACGGGGGCTTTGATCTGGCTGGGGCTGGGATCCGGCCTCTACCGCCTTTTCAAGAAGCGCAGCCAACCCCACGACTGGCTGTGTATCGGCAGTTTCCTGTTTCTTTACCTGCTGTTTAGCTTGGCCATCACCAAAGCCCCCAACTACACCCGCCTGCTGGTCATTCTGCCCTTTGTAGCCTATCTAACCTTGGAAGGGATCCAAGTGCTGGCAGGTCTCCTGGAACGCTGGGGATCCCGGGCCGGGAGTTGGCTGCCGGCGGCGGCGATGGCGGGGGCAATCCTGCTGATTGGGGGGTGGAACCTGGCCATTTTTGGAGACTTTGTCCACAAAGGCTGGACGCAGGGCAACGATGTGGGGGCTACCGGGCGCTATGTGGCAGCTCGCCAAGGGGATCCCGACTACCGCTTCTATCTGGCCGCCAGCACTGCCTACCCCTATTTCGGCTGGGGGGAACCCCACTATTGGCAAAGCTGGATCCAATTTTTTGCCGGACGGGAACAAAAGGTAGCGGTGTTTTCCCCTGAGGTGTTGCCCATCCAGGCGCTGGAGCCACCGTTTACCCTGTTCATGAACGAGTGGGTATGGGATCAGCAGGGGGCAGAGCTGCAACGGCGCTTTCCCAAGGGGCAGTTGCATCGGATCCCTGCCGAGCGGGGGCTATGGGCCTTTGAGGTGGTGGATCCCTAGAGCTCCCCCCTGGTTTGGCCAACCCACTGTTCGCGGGACGGAGTCCTTTCGCGTCAGCGGGACGGAGTCCTTTCTTTTTACCAGGCTAAAAGTAGCTGAAAGCACACTATGCAGATCCAGAGCCGCCAACAGTAGAAGAAGTAGAAGAAGATGATAGCGTTCCAGGGATCCCAGACGTGCGTTTTGATGCCTACGACCCGGGCGAGGGGTTTTACGACGAGCTGTTTTTGGGGCGTAACCAGCCCCGTCCTGAGGCGATCCCGCTGATTGAGCGCATTCATTCTCTGGAAGAAGGGGAACTGCAGCAGCGGCAAGCGGCAGCACAGGCGGCCCTCTTTCAGATGGGGGTGACCTTCAACGTCTATGGCGATAGCCAGGGCACGGAGCGAATTTTCCCCTTTGACATCATTCCCCGCATCGTCTCGGCTTCCGAGTGGCAGCGGCTGGAGAAGGGTCTCAAGCAGCGCATCCACGCCCTCAACCTGTTCATCGACGATGTCTATCACGACCAGAAGATCCTTAAGGATGGGGTGATCCCTGCCGAGCTGATCGAAACGGCCAAGGGATTTCTGCGGCCCTGTGTGGGGCTCAACCCGCCGGGGAGAATTTGGTGCCACGTCACCGGCACCGACCTGGTGCGGGATCGGGACGGGACTTGGTACGTGTTGGAAGATAACCTGCGCTGTCCGTCGGGAATCTCTTATGTGCTGGAAAATCGGCGGGTGATGAAAAGCACCTTTCCCTCCCTGTTCAACACCATGGGGATCCGCCCGGTGGACGACTACCCTAGCCATTTGTTGGATACTCTGCTTAACCTGGTGCCGCACCTAGCCAACCCAACGGTGGTGGTGCTCACCCCCGGCATCTACAACTCCGCCTACTTCGAGCATTCTTTCCTCGCCCAGCAGATGGGGGTGGAGCTGGTGGAAGGGCGGGATCTGGTGGTGGCCGATGGCTATTTGCAAATGCGCACCACCAAAGGGCTGCAGCGGGTGGATGTGATCTACCGCCGCATCGACGATGACTTCATCGATCCCCTTGCTTTTCGCCCTGATTCCCTCTTGGGGGTACCCGGCCTGTTTGAGGTCTACCGGTCGGGGCGGCTGGCGATTGCCAACGCTTTGGGAACAGGGGTGGCGGACGACAAGGTGATCTACGCCTATGTGCCCCAGATGATCCGCTACTATCTGGGAGAGGAAGCCATTTTGCCCAACGTGCCCACCTACCTCTGCTGGGATCCCAAGGATCAGGCGTATGTGCTGGAGAACCTCGACAAGCTGGTGGTGAAGGCAGCCAACGAGTCAGGCGGCTATGGCATGCTGATGGGATCCCAGGCCACACCGGAAGAGCGGTCTGCTTTTGCCGAGAAAATCCGCGCCCAGCCGCGCAACTACATCGCCCAACCCACCCTGTGCCTTTCTCGCGTGCCCACCTTGGTGGATCGGGGAGAAGGCCCCTGTCTGGAGCCCTGTCATGTGGACTTGCGGCCCTACATCCTCTATGGCAAGGACATTTATGTTCACCCAGGGGGGCTGACCCGCGTCGCCCTCAAGAAGGGATCTCTGGTGGTGAACTCCTCCCAGGGGGGCGGCAGCAAAGATACCTGGGTGCTCTGCGCGGATCCCGGCTGTTGAGAGACGGCTTGCAAAATAGGTTCAGAGCCGCTCGCCCGAACCTCTGCTCCACCGGCCAAAGCGGCTGGCATGCTGAAGCGCCAAATCCACGTAGTGCTGGGCGTGAAGGCGCAGTTGCTTGACCTCTTCCTCGGTGAGGGTGCGGATAACCTTGGCCGGGATCCCCGCCGCCAAAGAGTGGGGTGGCACAGACCGGGTGACCACCGCTCCAGCTCCCACCATGCTGCCTGCCCCGATGGTGACCCCGTTCAAGATAATGGCCCCAATCCCGATCAGACATCCCCCCTCGATGTGGGCACTGTGGATGACCGCTCGATGGCCTACGGTCACTTCCTCGCCAACCAGGGTCGGCTGTCCGGGATCCCCGTGCAGGATGGCTCCATCTTGGATGTTGCTGCGGCGGCCAATCACAATGGGCGAGAGATCCCCGCGCAGGATAGCCCCGTACCAGATGCTCACCGCTTCCGAAAGATGGACATCGCCGATCAGTATGGCATTGGCGGCAATAAAGGCTGCCTCATCTACTCCCGTCGGCTGCCGATCCAGCCCAATTGGCCAGGTGTCCTGTTTTTCTCGTTGCATTCAGAGTCGAGGCCGTTCATGTCAGTTGGGCTTGACGTTGAGAGAGTAGAGAGGATTCAGACGGTTGCAAGGGGCGAGTGGCAAAGAAAGTTTCGTAGATGCAATCGCCAACGTGGTTCATTTGTAGCTGCAATTTGTCGAGAAACTCATGTAAGCCCTGCTCCATAATGTCGTCGATGGTCAGGTAGTCCAGCTCAGAACGCAGGCGGCCCAAAGCTCGCTCGCTGGGATCCCGCCAGGTATCGGCTGGGGTGCCGGTGATCTGGTGCAGGGATCGATCCGCATGAATAAGACAAAACTGAATGGAGCGGGGAAATTGCCGATCCAAAATCAGGAAAGAGGCCACCTCCCTGGGATTGATGCGGTGCTGGCGGCTGTATTTCCGGTACATTTCATAAGCACTGGCCGACTTCAGCAAGGCGATCCACTGCAGCTCATCCAAAGCCGTACCCACATACTGCAGAGAGGGCAGCAAGATAAAATACTTAACGTCCAAAATGCGCGCCGTTTTGTCTGCCCGCTCCAAAAGACGGCCAATCTGGCCAAAATGCCATCCTTCCCCATGGGTCATGGTGGCATCCATCACCCCGGCGAATAGGTGACTGGCCAGCTTCACTTCCGTGAAAAAATCGTGGAGCTGACTCAGGTGGGGGCCTTGCTGAGCCGCTTCTTTGACCATCAAATAAAAGCGGTTGACCCGCTCCCACATTTCTGAAGAAATGACCTCCCGCACAGAACGGGCATTTTCCCGCGCCAGCCGCAAACAGGAAAGGATGGAGTTGGGGTAATCCCTATCAAAAGCCAGGAACTGGATGACCGTTTCTTGGGTTGCCTGGCCATAGCGTTGGTAAAACAGCTCCTGATCCCCGGTGGTGTAGACGATGGGATCCCACTGCTGAGCGGGACCGCTGGGCAAGTCTAGGATGAGGTTGAGATTGACATCGATGAAGCGGGCGATGTTCTCGGCGCGCTCCACGTAGCGGTTGAGCCAGTAGATGGAATCGGCCACGCGACTCAGCATGCTGTTACCTCCTCTGGAGTTTCTTGTCTCCGCGCTCCGTTCAAATTCAATAAACGAAGCAGCCGCCGCAGCTTCACCAGCAGCACCCCCGTCAGGCCGGTCAAGATCCACCCCATCCACTCGGCTGCAGTACCCAGATAGCGCACCTGCACGCGATGATCCCCCGGTGGGATCCGCACCTGCAACAGCCCCACTCCGCTGTGCTCAGCAGACGTGAGGCGACCATCCACCTGTACCCACCAAGCAGGGTAGTAAAAAGTGCGCAGGACTACCCATTGATCCTGATCGGTGGGGTTAACGGCCCGAAAACGACGGTAGCCATAGCGCCACTGCTCCACTTCCAACAGTGGCTCCAGATCGCTTTGTTCTCGTCCAAAGTTCACCATGTCGCCTTGCCACCGCAGCAGCGGATCCACCTCTGGGGGCGGCATGGGCAGCGTTGCCTGGCGAGGTCGGTACTCCAGCACATCCACCAGCGCCAGCCCGTCGGGAAAGCGCCAGTGCATGTGGAGAAAAGCAATGCCCGGTCGCTCCTGGGGCTCGTTGGGAAATGGCTTGGCGGCAGACAGCTCTTGAAAAGTCTGGATGGTTTGCGGGTCAAACCAGGCTCTGGACAAGACCTGCCAGCCCTGCCAGCTTTGTATCCCCATTGCCAGACCTATCCCCACAATCAAGAGGATCCTCCAGCCCTTTTGCCCCCACCCCCAGGCGGCCAGGGATCCCAACAGCCAGGGCACCGTTACTGATGTCACCGCCATCCAGCGCCAAGAAAACTGAATGCGGCGCAGGGGCAAAACCCACTCGTAGAGCCAACCCAGCAGATCCGTCATCATCAGCAAGGCCACCAAGCTGGCCCCCAAGCTGTAGAGCAGGATGGCTTTGGCCAGGGGAGCATGGGATCCCAAGGCATCAAAGGACTCCGTCTCGCCAGCACGAACGGAATGGATCGGGGTCATCCCCCTTGTCCTGCGGGCCAGCCATTCCCAGAAAACCAGGATCCCAGCACCCAAGACAACGGCCACCATCCAGATCCAGTACCCCACCAGGCCGCTTTCAAACCAGTGCTGCGTCAGTTGCGGCTGGAGCCGGGTTAGCCCACTCAGCATCAGGCGATGTTGGGGCATGTACTCTTCGACAAAATTCACCAACTCCACCTGGATGAGGCGCTGATCCCAAAAGGCTGGCAGCAGATAAAACGCCGTCCACCCCAGCCCCAGCCCAAACCCCAAGTAGCAGCGCCCCACCCTGGGCCAGAGGGGATCCCGACGGCTCAGCACCCACGGCAGGGGCAGCCAAGTTAGCGTAAAGACCAGCAAAGTGGGCAAGTGAGATAGGGCCAACAGGCCGTAGCTAATGGCTAAGGCCACAATCGGCCAAAGGGACTGGGGCCGGCAGATCACCTGGACTGAGGCCCAGAAAATCCAGGGAGAGACAGCAATGGCCCACACTTCCCCCATTGCCCCCCGTTGGTAAATATCCACCAGCCAATAGGGGCCGGCCATACCCGCCAGAGCCAAAACCAGAGCCCAAGCCCAGGGGATGAGTTGCCGGAGAAGGGCATACAGCCCTGCGCCAAAGACTGCCATCGCCAAGCCCATGCTGGCCACCAAAGAGGTGGGCATGTCCAGCTCCAGCAGGCGAAACGGCAGAGGGGCCACCATGCACAGAGGGGGGTAAAAGGCAAAGGTGGGATTGCCGTAGCCGAAGTTGGAATACTCCAGCCAGCGGGGGTAAAACTGCCCGCCGAAAAACTGTCGTTGATACTGAAAGGCCCAACTGAGGTTGAAGTGAGTGGAGTGAGTCATGGGATAGCCCTGGCGCAGCATGGGCCAGAGCAGCACCCCAATGCCCACCAACAACCCTAGCCCAACACCCCTCTCTGGTTGTTGCAAAGCTTTCAGCATTTCTCGGCGTTATCCCGATCCTCTGCCTCGAAAGGCCCAGACTTCCCCCCATACTTGCGCAGCAGCCGGATGTGTTCGATCACCATCGTCTTCTCCAAGGCCTTGGCCATGTCGTATAGGGTGAGGGCAGCCACGGAAACAGCCGTCAGAGCCTCCATCTCCACCCCTGTTTGGGCGTTGGTTTTTACTGTAGCGGTGATCAGAAAGCCGGGCAGATGGGGATCCGGATTCAGATCCACGGTGACGCTGCTCAAGGGGAGAGGATGACACAGCGGGATCAGATCGGCGGTGCGCTTGGCAGCCATGATCCCGGCCAGCCGGGCTGTTTCCACCACATTCCCTTTGGGCCCTTGACCGGCCAGAATAGCCTGCAAAGTCGTTTCTGACATGCGTACCTGTCCTTGGGCAGTGGCCAAGCGGGCAACCATGGGCTTGTGTCCCACTTCCACCATTTGTGCTCGGCCAGAGGCGTCCAGGTGGGTGAGGGCTTGCCCAACAAAGGACTCTGTCCTGCTGGCGCGACTAGAACTCGAATCCGATGGCACCCCGGCCTCCCACAATCCTTGAGAGCTGAAGAGTTGGCTTAGGCTCCGATGAGGTCGGCAAATCGGCAACCAGACCCGCAGGGACTTGACAACTAGTAGCGAATCCAGGCATAGGCGGCATCGGAGAGCACCGGCACCTCGGCGTAGTGGCCGCGAATGTTTTGCACCCAGGCGTAGACGGTGATGGCAATCACCCCCAAGAGAGCCGTGGTGGCCAAAATGCTGACCATCGCTGCCAGGCCAAGGCTGCCAAAGAGCATGCCGAACACCTGCATCAGCACCTGCACCAAGAACAAGGCAATGTTGAGCAACAGCGCCTGGATGGTGTTGAAGCGAACAAAATGGGCTACGCGGGTGTTGCGGATCACCAGGAACAGCAGAGCCAAAAACACCCCCATTCCCAGCCAGCCCGTGGCCAGGGGCACCAGACGAAATAGGGGCGCAAAAATGGGGATCAGCCCTGGCAAAGATTGAAACAGCCCAGAGGGCAAAAAGCCCAAGGGCAGAGCCGATACCAAAGGCAGAAGGTAGGGAAGGGATCCCCACAGCCGATTGATGGGAGTGATGTCGCCGCGCCAGGTCATAATCCGTCGATCCCTATTAGGTGCAGTGGTCATTGAAGTGAAGTTTGCTTGTCGGTGCGCTTCCAGGATCCTCACCAGCTAAAGATTCAGAGAGAGAAAGCAACACCCAAGCCTTGGGCTTATTGTAGTCGATGGATTTGGGTGGCTCAACGCGCTTGGCCGCAAGCTGGCTTCTGCTTTCCAGTGAGCAGAAAAACTCGAGGCCAAAACGTTCAGAGTGAGCGCTCCGATGAATCCAGGCTGATATAATCAACGGCAAATTCTGGCTGCATCACCGGTTTTTCAGGTTCTCTACATTTTTCAGCTTCCACCATGAAGATTTCATTGTCTCCCGCTGCTGGCGTTGTCGGAGCTTTCCTCTGGCAAGTTTGGTCTGGGCTCATTGGTTTTCTCAACGACCGTCTGTTGCCGGAGCGCTATCACATTCGGCCCGAAGCTTTGCCGGAGTGGATTGCCCAGGTGTGGGCAGGCTATCTGCGCTATCGGGAAGCCTCTCGTCCGGGGGCAATCCAGTTTCGCGGCTTGACGGTGGATCCCAGCCGAGATCTGCGCTCAGCTCACCTCGGATCCCGTCCGCTCCGCTACCGCGGCTGCCCCATGGAGACGGTTGCCCGCTCTGGGGATCCCTCTCCTGCCGTCCAACCCATCCCTGAAAAGGCTTTTGTGCCCCCCTACTGGAAACTCCTCAATACGCTGCGCTTGAAGTTGAGCCTGGCCGATATTGATCGCTACCCCGTCACTCCGGCCCTGCAGCGGGTTTACCGAGGTCGAGAGTTTTAACACCGCTCTGCTGCTCTGCACGACAGTGGAGTTTTAAGGCTGGGGATCCCTGCAGTGGGCGGGGATCCCTTTTTGGACTTTGTTCGCGACAGCGGGACGGAGTCCCCAGATCGGACTTGTGGGTTTGGGTGAGATTGCGATCGGGTGGTTTCTCCTGGGGTGAGGGGAAAGCTGAGAAAGACTGCAAAAAAACTTAAGGTCACTTTCCCGCTGTGGGATAGTGGATAAAGAAGAACATGGTGCTCCGCACCGCCAACGCGATGAGCCTTGTTATGTCCAAAAGCGGCGTGCTCCTACTGAACTTGGGGGGGCCAGAGACCCAGGCCGATGTGCAGCCCTTTCTTTACAATCTGTTTGCCGATCCCGAGCTGATCCGGCTGCCGTTTCCCTTCTTGCAGCGGGCCTTCGCCTGGGCCATCTCCACACTGCGGGCCGAAAAATCCCGCCGCAACTACGCGGCCATTGGGGGGGGATCCCCCTTGCGGCGCATTACTGCTGAGCAAGCGCGAGAACTGCAGGCCCACCTGGTGGCTGAGGGCTATGACGTGCCGGTGTATGTTGCCATGCGCTACTGGCATCCGTTGATCGAGTCGGTGGTGCAGCAGATCAAGTCGGATGGGATCACCCGCTTGGTGGTGCTGCCGCTCTACCCGCAGTATTCCATCAGCACGACGGGATCCAGCTTTAAGCTGCTGGATCGGCTCTGGGCTGAAGATCCGGAGCTGGCATGCATCGAGCGCCGCCAGATCTGCTCCTGGTACGATCAGCCTCAGTACGTGCAGGCGATGGCCAGAGCAATTCGGGAACAGTTGGATGGATTTGCCGAGCCCGAAGGGGTGCATGTGCTGTTCAGCGCCCACGGCATTCCCGAAAGCTATGTCACCGAGGCCGGGGATCCCTACCAACGGGAAATGGAAGCCTGCGTGCGGCTGATCTGGAAGCAGGTGGGACGCCCCAATGACCACACCCTCTCCTATCAAAGCCGGGTGGGTTCGGTGCGGTGGCTGCAACCCTATACCGAACGGGTCATCCTGGAGTTGGGATCCCGAGGTGTGAAGCAGTTGCTGGTGGTGCCGATTAGCTTTGTGTCGGAGCACATCGAGACCCTGCAGGAGATCGACATCGAGTATCGGGAGCTGGCCCATCGAGCTGGGATTGCCGATTTTCGCCGTGTGCCCGCCTTGAATGCCGACCCTCTGTTCATTGCCGGCTTGGCGGCGCTGGTGCGGCCTCATCTGCTCACTCCGGGCTTGGCAGCTCCTGCCTTTGTCCCTGCTGCTGTGGGCAGCTCGCTGCTGGAGCGGTAGGGAAGAACGCCAGGCATTTCATTGTTGCTCTGCTCATTGTTGCTCTGCAACGCTGACGCGACCAGACGAGGACGCTGACTTCATACCCCCAGAAGCGTTCTCCTACCACCCCAGGTGTCTCATCTTCATGGAGTTTTGACTGGGAATGACCCTAAGCCCGAGCGAAGCCTTGCTGACGAAGTGGCTGCTGACCTATTTTTACCAACGGCTGCCTTTCCCCCAAGAGTGGCTGCCGCAGAAAAGCTATTGGGTAGGGGGATCCCTGCGGGATGCTTACCTGGCTTGGCTGCAGGGCCGTGCTGCTGGGGATCCCGCTCGCGACGGTGGGATGGAGTCCTCAGCGTCGGTGGATTTGGACCTGATGTGCGCTGTGGATCCCGTGGGCTGGGCAGCGGCAGTGGCACGGCGGTTGGGGGCGGGCTTTGTGGTGTTGGATCCCGAACGGCAGATTGCCCGCATTGTGTTGGCAAAGTTGACCGTGGACGTGGGGCTGCAGGCGGGATCCACCCCTGAGGAGGATCTGAGGCAGCGGGACTTCACCTGCAATGCCCTGGCCTTGGATCTGCAAAGGGAGCAACTGCTGGATCCCACAGGCGGACAAGCCGATATTCGCCAGAGCCGGATGCGCATGGTACACCCCGACAACCTCAGTGCTGATCCGGTGCGGCTGTTGCGGGGTTATCGACAGGCGGCTCAGCTGGGGTTTGGGCTGGATCCAGCTACGCAAGAGGCGATCCGGGAGCGGGCTCCCCTTTTGGCGAATGTGGCGGCAGAACGGGTGCGGGCAGAGATAGTGGCCCTGTTGGAGGCAGGGATCCCAGGGCTGGCTCACCTACAGGCGGCGGTGGCGGCGGGGTTGCTGCAGGCTTGGCTGCCCCACCTGAAGCCGGAAAGTCCGGGCTTCCCTCAAGCTCAGGCCGTGTGGGAGTGGGCCGGGCGCTGGCGACCGCTCTATCCCCGCACGCTGGCAGAGCTGGCCCAGCCCTTGACATCCTCACGCGAAGGGCGCGGCAGGCTGTTGGCAGTGGTGCTGGCGGCCTTGTTGTGGGATCCAGCGGGAACTGAGGACTCTGTCTTGCTGACGCGAACGGCAGAAAGGGTGGAAACCGAGCTGGAGCGGCTGCGCTTCAGCCGAGCGGAAATGCGGGCCATCCAAAAGCTACACCATCTTCTGCCTCAGCTTCAGCTTCTCCTGACGGACTCCCCCACCCCTGCGCAACAGTGGCGGCTTTATCAACAGGCGGGATCCCTGTTCGGTGGCCTGGCGCTGTTGGCGGTGGCTACGGGCGGCGACCCTCAAAAGCTGGAGTCTTGGCTCAAACGCTACGAAGACCCCCAGGATCCCCTGGCCCATCTGGTGCCCCTGCTGGATGGCCGCGATCTGCTGCACAGCTTGGGGGCCAAACCCGGCCCCTGGGTAGGCCAGTTGCTGCAAGACCTCCAGGAGGCGCAGGCTTGGGGGCAGATTCAAACTCGTGCCGAGGCGCTCTCTTTTGCCCGCCGGTGGCGTGGCCAGCAAAAAGACTAGCCGAAGCGATAGCCGAAGCCGCGCACCGTCACCAAATACTCTGGGTTGCTGGGATCCAGCTCCAATTTTTCCCGCAGCCAGCGGATATGTACATCGACGGTCTTGCTGTCGCCCATGAAGTCGGATCCCCAGATGCGCTCCAGAAGCTGTTCCCGCGTCCAAACGCGGCGGGGATTGGACATAAACAGCTCCAACAGGCGAAATTCCTTGGGGGAAAAACTCACCTCAACGCCCCGCACCAACACGCGGCACTCCTGGGTAAACATACACAGATCCCCGTAACGGAGCACCGTGGCATCGCTGGCTTGGGCCAGTTGTTGCCGGCGCAACACCGAGCGACAGCGGGCGATCAGCTCCCGCATGCCGAAGGGCTTGGTCAGATAATCGTCGGCCCCCAGTTCCAAGCCCACCACCCGGTCGGTTTCGCTACTTTTGGCCGTCAACATCAGGATGGGAATCGTGTTGCCCTCCCTGCGCAGCAGCCTGCACAGATCCAGACCGTTCAAGCTGGGCAACATCAAATCCAAGATCATCAAATCCAGCCGCTCAACCGTATGCACCATCTCAAGGGCTTGCCGACCATCGGCGGCCTGTAAAACTTGATATCCCTGTTCTTCTAAAGCCAGGGCAACCGTTTCCCGAATGGCATCCTCGTCCTCCACCACCAGCAGGGTCTCCAGATGGGGAGCAGCTTCCTTGGCTTGAGGAAGTGGACCGGTCATGGAGAGGGTTGCTTCCATACAGAACTCCGTTGCGCCTGCACGCAAGTGCTCCGCACCGCCGTCACGAACGCGGAAGCGTCACGTAGCGATAACAGCCTCACAGGGTGAGAAGGGCAAGTGCCGCCACCGTCAACAGCAGCCCCCCGATAGGATATCAAACTTCCAGGGCAGGCCAATAAAGAGAACAGGGGCGGACTGATTGCCCAAGGTCTTGAGACGGCGAATGGAACCGAAAGGATTCCAAAAACCTGCAATTCAGGATGATTGATTTAAGATCTCTAATGTGGAGCCGCCCCTACCCACGCCTCATGGTGCTCTGCACCCCTCCCGCGAACGGCAACTCACGCTTTAAGGACTCCGTCCCGCTGTCGCGATTGGCCGGAAACCGGTTATGTCTGCTTCCCCTCCTGCACTCTGGGCCACTGGCGGAGCCATTCTGCGGCTGTTGCGCTGGCACAAGCCGGCAGGGCGACTGATTTTGATGATCCCGGCTCTGTGGGGAGCTTTTTTGGCCGGACGGGGAACACCCCCTTGGCCGTTGGTCGGGATCATCATTTTGGGCAGCCTGGCTGCCAGTGGGGCAGGCTGTGTCATCAACGATCTTTGGGATCGAGATTTGGATCCGCTGGTGGAGCGCACCCGCCATCGCCCGTTGGCCAGTCGGGAGTTGACCGTTGGCGTCGGGATCCTGATGGCGGTGGTGAGTTTGGCCTGTGCGGCAGGGCTGGCGCTGTTTCTCAACCCGGTTAGCTTTGCCCTCTGTGTGGCGGCGGTGCCGGTGATCCTGCTCTATCCAGGGGCCAAGCGGGTGTTTCCGGTGCCGCAGTTGGTGCTGGCTCTGGCGTGGGGATTTGCCGTGCTCATCAGTTGGACGGCGGTGAGCGGCCAAGATGCCAACACCCCCCTGTGGGAGGAGGGGCTGGGCTGGTTGTGGCTGGCCACGGTGTTGTGGACCCTGGGATTTGATACCGTCTATGCCCTTTCGGATCGAGAAGATGATGAGCGGGCCGGGATCCATTCCAGCGCCCGTTTTTTCGGGCAGCGGACGCCGACGGCGGTGGGGCTGTTTTTTTTGGGCACTGCCATCGCGCTGTTGGGGGTAGGCCTCAGCCTACGGTTGCATGGAGTTTATTTTGTCAGCTTGGCCATCGTTACTGTCCTCTGGGGCCGGCAAACCTGGCAGCTTCACCGAAGGAATCCTCCTCCCACCCTGTACCCGGCCATCTTCGGCCAAAACGTGGTGCAAGGATTTATTCTGCTGGCGGGGATGATCGGCGGATCCCTGCTGGCCTGAGGGATCCCTTGGCAGGGCCAGAGGTCTCTTCCAACAGGGGCGCCTTGCCCCTCGACCTACGTCAGAGCTGCCTCTTTGGGAAGGGATCCCGACAAATCTCCGGACTGGCAGGAATCGGCCCAGGGCCATGGGCAAACGGTAGAATGAGACGATTAATTGCAGGATCCCAGCCTCCGATGGCCCCACTGAGCAGCGGTGAGCCTCCCTATGACATTCTTATTCTCTCAAACGGCCCTGGAGAGCTGACCACCTGGGTGCGTCCGGTGGTGATGGAATTGCGCCAGCAACTGCCTCAGGCACGCCTCTCCCTGGTGCTGTCCCCCTGCCCCCATGCTTCCAGGCAGGAGATGAAGATAGCCCAAGCGTTCATCGATGTGGATCGGGTGCAGGATCCCGATTTTTTTCTGGCTTTTTTGCTTACCGGCCAAACCGAAGAAGCCTGGGATTGGGCCAAGCGAGGGGTGGTGCTGTTCCTGGGGGGAGATCAGTTTTTTGCCGTCTGGATTGCTCGCCGCTTGCGCTATCGGCTGGTGGTCTATGCTGAGCATCAACCCCGTTGGCGGCCTTGGGTACATGCTTTCGCCGTGCGAACCGAGGCAATCAAACGCCGCTACGATGGCGGACGGCTGCTGGGCCACCCTTGGGCCCACAAAATGCACGTTGTCGGGGATTTGATGGCGGATGGCGTAGCCAGCGCTGTCTATTTGCCGGGGGTGCCCCTTTCCGGCTGGCTTGGCAGCAGATCTCCTGCCGCTGCCTCCAAACCCACGGCAGGCTTTTCTTCCCCAACCCAAGCCTTTGGCCTGCTCCAAGATGCATCTCCCAGCTCCATCGGCGAGGGGGAGCCTGTAAGAACTGCGCCAGAGAGAGTGGGGAACCGCTTCACCGATCGCGTAAGCGGGCCGGAGGCCTTTCGCGTAAGCGGGCCGGAGGCCTTTGAAGAATTGCTACCGCGCGGCTGGCAGCGTCTGAGCGATGAGAACCGCACCCACTATCAGGTGGGGCTGCTCCCAGGCTCCAAGCCAGCCAAGCTCTCCTTGGGGGTGCCATTGGTGTTGGCTGTGGCCGATGAGCTGCGACAGATGCTGCCGAATGTCCGCTTTGTGATCCCGGTGGCCCCAGGACAAACCCCCCAGTCGTTGGCAGCCTATGCCCATCCCAAGCTCAATCCCGATATGGCTTTGATCTATGGCACCTCAGCCATTCTGGAGCAGACCAATCTGGGATCCCAGTTTGTTACCCCCTTTGGCAGCACGGTGCAATTGTGGACAAGCTTCCCTGCCTATTCTGTGCTGGCCAACTGTGATCTCTGTCTGACCACCATTGGCGCCAACACCGCCGAGCTGGCCTATTTGGGGGTGCCGATGGTTGTGGTGATCCCTACCAACAAGCTGGAGGCAATGCGCGCCTGGGATGGGATTCTTGGCCTGTTGACCCGCCTTCCAGGCTTGGGCACTTGGCTGGCCCGCGCCGTCAACAGAATTGCTCTGCGTTGGCTAGGTCACTTGGCTTGGCCGAACATCTGGGCAGGGCGAGAGGTGGTACCGGAGTTGCGGGGCCATTTGCGCCCGGTGGCCGTGGCCGAGCAAATGCGAGTTCTGTTGGAAGATCCCCAGCGCCGTCAGCAAATGCAGACAGAACTGCAGCGGCTGGGGGGCAAGCCGGGAGCTGCCCAAGCTATTGGACAACTGGTGGCTCAACAGTTGGGTAAAGGCTAGGGCAGAAGGCAATTTGCTTGAGCTCGACCCAGTGGAGAGTTGCGCGAGGAGCTCCCTTGGCGCGATTGGAGATCTCTCCTTGCTGCCGGCAAAAAGTGCTAAAAGGGGAGTGGAGGTTCCTAAACGGAGACCATTCATGCTGACGGAGGCCGAGCAGTCGGCGGTGGAAAGCCCCAAAACGGGGGAGGGCAATTCTCTCCCTGCTGGCAAGCCGGAGCCAAAACTGGGGTTCTGGCAGCAATTTTGGGAGGATGTTGATTGTGTCTTCGATCGGGATCCGGCAGCACGCAATCGCTGGGAGGTCATCTTCACTTATCCCGGTGTGCATGCTCTGTTTTTGCACCGCATCGCCCACTGGCTGTGGAAACGGCGCTGGTTTTTCCTAGCGCGGCTGCTCAGCTTCTTGGCTCGTTCTTTCACATTGATTGAAATCCACCCGGCAGCCAAGATTGGGCGGCGCTTTTTCATTGACCACGGCTGTGGGGTGGTGATCGGTGAGACGGCAGAAATTGGCGATGATGTTACCCTCTACCACGGGGTCACCTTGGGGGGTACTTCCTGGAGCAAGGGCAAACGTCATCCCACCCTGGAAAACGGGGTGATTGTTGGCACGGGGGCCAAGATTCTGGGGCCGGTTCGCATTGGGGAAAAAGCTCGTATCGGAGCCAACGCGGTCGTGATTCAGGATGTGGCTCCCGGCATGACGGTGGTTGGGATCCCAGGCCGTGCGGTCATCCCGCCCCATCAGCGCCGCATCCCCGCCCATGGCATTGACCTAGATCACCATCTCATGCCTGACCCGGTGGGGCGTGCAATCGAGCAGTTGCTGCACCGTATTCAAGATCTGGAGGCCCAGGTGGCCCGCCTTAACCGGGAACGGGAACAGGCTCGGCAGGATCAGGTGAGAGGCGAAGCAGACTATTCCTGAGAGGACTCCGTCCGAGCAGCGCGAACGGGCTCTGTTCACTTTTGAACACCATTGTGCTCCGCACCGCTGATGCGAACGATATGAACCAGGTGGCTGGACAAGAGGGTCCAGCTTTCGGGGTATGCTGTGAGAGCGCTGGCCAGCTTTTTCCTCTGAATCTCTATTGGGTAACGCCGTCCGATGTCCCTTGTTGCTCCGCAACCCTGTCGCGACCAGGATTCTGTACCGTTGGCTTTGTTGAGTGTATCCGACAAAACCGGACTGATCCCGCTGGCCCAGTCCCTCGTGCAAGAGCATGGCTTTCAACTGCTCAGCAGTGGGGGAACCGCCAAGGCGCTCTCAGAAGCTGGGATCCCGGTCACCCCTGTCTCTGCCCACACTGGCGCGCCGGAAATCTTGGGGGGAAGGGTGAAGACGCTGCACCCCCGCATCCACGGCGGCATTTTGGCCCGCCTGGAATGCAGCGAAGACCGGGCAGACCTAGAGGCGCTGGGGATCCCTCCCATCCAACTGGTGGTGGTCAACTTCTACCCTTTTGAACAGACAGTGGCCCAGGCAGGAGTGTCTCTGGAGGAAGCTTTTGAGCAGATCGATATCGGCGGGCCCACTTTGGCGCGGGCGGCAGCCAAAAATTATCCCTACGTTACGGTGCTGACGGATCCCAGCCAGTACCCCCAGTATTTGCAACTGCTCTCCGGGGCCTATGGGGAAACAGAGCGGCTGGCGTTTCGCTTCCAGTGTGCTCGTCGGGCCTTTGAGCAGGTGCTGGCCTACGACCGCGCCATCGTCACCTACCTGGCTCGCCTGGAGCTAGCAGGTCCCTCCCAGTCCTCCGCAGCTGCCGCTGAAGACAGGTTTCAACTGCAAGGGATCCTGTGGCAACGCCTGCGCTACGGGGAAAATCCCCATCAAGCTGCCACTTGGTATGTGACGGATCCGGCTGCCCCCGGCTGGCACCGGGCTAAGCAGTTGCAGGGGAAGGAGCTGAGCTACAACAACCTGCTGGATCTGGAGGCGGCCCGTGCCCTGGCGGCAGAGTTAACCTTGTTACTCCGCAATGCTGATGCGACGCGGCCCACTGACGAGAAGGGCTCTGTGTCTTCTGGCTCTGCTCGGAGGGAGTTCTTGCAACCTGAACAAGCGGTGGCGGTGGTGGTTAAGCACAACAACCCCTGCGGGGTGGCCATTCGCCCATCGCCGGCTGCCGCCCTCGAGGCTGCCCTGGCTGCTGATCCAGTTTCGGCCTTTGGGGGCATCGTCGCCCTCAACCAACCCTTGGACGCAGAGACCGCCCGACGGCTGGTGGAGCCTTTTTTGGAGTGTGTGGTGGCTCCCGATTGCACTCCAGAAGCGGCTGAGCTACTGTCAGTCAAAAAGAACTTGCGGGTCTTGATCTTGCCGGACTTGTGTGTGGGGCCTGCCCAAACAATCCGCACCCTGGCCGGGGGCTTTCTGGTGCAAGACGCCGATTCACCTGTTGCTCTGCAACGCTGTCGCGACCAGGAACCGACGCAAACCGACAGCCCCCCTTCTTGGCAAGTGGTCACCCAGCGCCAGCCCACACCGGAGGAGTGGGCGGATCTGGAATTTGCCTGGATAGTCTGCAAACATGTGAAATCCAACGCCATTGTCGTCGCCAAGCAGAGGCAGACGCTCGGCGTCGGAGCCGGACAAATGAATCGGGTGGGGGCAGTGGAGATCGCCCTCCAGCAGGCGGGATCCCAGGCGGCAGGGGCTGTTTTGGCCAGCGATGGCTTTTTCCCCTTTGCCGACAGTGTGGAGATGGCTGCCCGAGCAGGGATCCGCGCCATCATCCAGCCGGGAGGCAGTCTCCGCGATGCCGATTCCATTGCTGCTGCCAATGCTGCTGGGATCGCCATGGTCTGCACTGGCATCCGTCACTTTTTGCACTAGGGCAGACCCCAGGCTCTGGCCCGCTCCGCCAGCCAGCCCTCAGCGCGCAGGTTCTCCAGCTCGCGGCGCACCCGCAGCCGCAATTCAGCATGCTCCAGCCCCTTGGGCAGGGCAATGCCCAGCCCCACCGCCGCCAACGGGGATCCCAGAAATTGAAACTGTTGCTCCGCAGCGCTTTCGCGACGGGGATGCTCTGCTAGCCACCCTGCCAGCACCGAGCGATCTGCTGCCCACCCCTGCACCGCCCCTTTCAGGAGCAGTTCCGCCCCTTCTCGGTAGGAATCGACAGGCACCAACTCCACCCCTGGCAGGTATCGATTCAGCAGGGGAATGGCGCTGGAACCGCGCAAGACTGCAACGCGACCGCCCCGCAAGTCCGACCAGCTTTCCCAGTTGTGGGAACGAGCCACAACCAAGCTGGGGCCATCCTGATAGTAAGCAGAAGTGAACTCCACCTGGCGCGCCCGATCCGGGGTAATGCCGATCTGAGCAATGGCCAAATCCACCTGGCCGTCAGCCAGCACCTGCAGCCGCTCTACATTCGAGACCGGCACCAACTCCACAGCCTCTGCCGAGCCCAACAGCCGGGATCCCAGCTCACAAGCCAGCTCGATCTCAAACCCCTGCAGATCCCCTTGGGGAGTGCGAAACCCCAGCGGCCTCAAGTTGTCTTTTATGGCAACGCGCAGCCGTCCAGAATCCACAATCTCCGGCCAAGGACGAGCCACAGTAGGGATCCCTCTCCCCAGGCAGGCGAGGGCCAGAATGGCTGCCAGGAAGGACTTCTGGATAGCCGTCGGAACCTGATACATTCACGCTGAACTCTCCTGAACATGGTTCAGGAAAGAAGCGATCGCATCCTGCCTATCTCTGAGCAGGAAGGCGGTATCCCGCAAAGCCCTGAGGAATACCCCCCGAGCGCTTTCCCCCTTCACTTCCCGGCAACCGTTGCGGTGGACTCAAGGATCAGGGGGAAACTTGGTCTACTATATCCCTCTCAATGACTTTTGCCAAACCGCCTAAAGCTCAGTAAATTCAGCAAAGTTCAGGGTTTTGGGGGTTAGAGGCATGCTCCTCAGGAGGCGCGAGACTGGCGCGCTGCCTCCACCACCTGGGTAAAGGCCTCTGGATCCAGGAAAGCCAAGCGGGCCAACATTTTGCGGTTGAGCTGGATATTGGCTTTTTTGAGACCATCGATGAACTCGTGGTAACGCAGGCCCTGGGCACGGGTGGCCGCGTTGATGCGGGTAATCCATAGGCGACGAAAATCCCGCTTCTTGCGGCGGCGATCCCGGTAGGCGCTGCGCAAAGCCTTCATCACCTGCTGGTTGGCGGTGCGGAACAGCTTTGAACCAGCTCCCCGAAAGCCTTTGGCCAGCTTGAGGATCTTTTTGCGGCGCTTGCGGGCGACATTGCCCCGTTTGACTCTCATGGCAGTAACTCAATAGGAACTTGAACAAACTCAAACTGAAGGGTAGAAGCACTCCGTCCTGCTAACGGGATCGGAACTGCTGTCGCCAATGCCGGCCCCTGAAATCTTCTTGCCGGCGCGAGCGGGATCCCGGCTAGTGGGTGTTGGGCAACATCAGGCGCACATTGACCACATCCCGCTTGTCCACCAGGGCCACACCGGCCAATTTGCGTTTGCGCTTGCTGGTTTTGTGCTCCAGCAAGTGGTTGTGCCCGGCCCTGCGACGCATAAACTTGCCGCTGCCGGTCAGGCGGAAGCGCTTGGCTGCTGCCTTGCGGGTTTTGATTTTGGGCATGATGGTAACCCCAGAATACGCGGGGCCAGAGCTAAAGGTCACAGCTTTCTAGGATAAGCCATAGAAGAACAAGAGGGCAAATGCCAAGGTTCGTCCCGCTGAGGCAAGGGAAAGGGGTCGAGAAACTCTCAGGAGACTGAGTTTTGAGGCTCCAGCAGCAGCACTTGCCAGCGCAGCAGGCGTTGCAGTTGCTCAAAGCTCAGGGGGCACTCTAGGCCAGCCTGGATCTCTTGGACGGTGCGGATCCCGTCCACCTGTTGGAGAAAGGCGAAGGCTTCTTCGCTCAGGGAGATGGCTTCGTAAGCATAGTTGAAAATGCTCCGCCCCGGCCACAAGCCCAGGCAGGGGCTAAGGTGGGCGATGGCTGATGCTACACTTTCCGGGCTTGTCCATTCCCAGCAGCGGATGGGGGGCTTACCGAGAAACAGCTCGTAGTGGGCCACCACCGGATCCAGCAGCTCGATCAAGCGATAGCGTTCCGGCTCTGGCAGTTGAGCAGCTTGCGCCAACAGCGCTTCATCCTGGCCCAACACCCGCTCCAGCCGCCAAAACTCCGGGTTGGAAAAGCCTAAAAACTGCAGTCCGGAAGCCCGGATTAATTCAAACAGAGTCTCGATGGTGTAGTCCACTTCCTGGGGGTGCAGGTACATATCGGCGAAGCATTCGTCGTCCACGTTCTCGATGGCCCAGCGGGCCCGTTCTTGCTGCTGGATGCGGTTGGTTTCCGGCAAGATCTCGAAAAGGCGGCGGCCCACCTGGAGACCCCTCTGCAATTGCTCCGCCGAGGCAAGGGTCTGGTGTTCAGAACCCGTTACCAGCAGGCGGATGGCCTTTTGCATGAGGCGGATTTCGTGGCGGCCCAGCTCACCATACACAAACAGGTGCAAGAGCCCGCCGGGAGCCAATTTGCCGGCCAAAGCCTGCAGCCCCGCTAGCGGATCGGGCAGGTGGTGGAGCACGCCCACGCAGTTGATGAAGTCAAACTGCCCCGGCAGCTGGTCGATGTCGTAGACGTTGAGCTGGCGAAACTGCACCGGCGGTGCCTGGGAAGCCCGACAACGGGCCTCGGCAATCTCCAGGGCGCGGCTGCTCAGATCAAAGGCCCAAATTTCTGCGTTGGGGTTTTGGTGGGCAATGTATTCTGTTCCCACTCCCGAGCCACAGCCCGCATCCAGAATGCGCACCTTGCGCCGACCCGGATGGGATCCCGTACAAAAGGCATGGGCCTGGGGCCAACTCCAGCGCCAATTCCACCCTGGCGGGGGAACAGTGCCGACGGGCTGCGGGGGGAAGGGGTAGAGCTCGTAGAGCTGCCGCACTTGGTTGAGGATTTGTTCGGCGCTGGGGGAGTTGGGCTGCATGGACTATCTGTTGGAGCCAGCAAGACTATAGTGACAATATCCCCCTCCCAAACTCCTGCTGAGCCTACTGTTATGAAAGTGCTTCGCACTGCCAGCGCAAAAACTTCTTCTCATCCTCTGCAAACCGGCCTCACCTTCGACTGGATTAGGCTGACGGCTGAGCTCAAAAAGATTTTGGATCCCAAGCGGGTGATCAGCAAGCCGGAGGAGCTGCTGGTTTACGAATGCGATGGGCTGGTCAGCTACCGGCAAAGGCCGGCGCTGGTGGTGCTGCCCCGCACAACAGAAGAGGTAGCGCAGGTGGTGAAGCTGTGCAGCCGCTACCAGGTGCCCTTCGTGGCGCGGGGATCCGGTACCGGGCTATCGGGGGGGGCCCTGCCGGTGGAAAATAGCGTCGTCATTGCCACCACCCTGATGAAGCAGATCCTGGAAATCGATCTGGACAACCGCTGCATGGTGGTGCAGCCGGGGGTTATTAACACCTGGATTACCCAGGCCGTGGCCGCCCAAGGCTACTTTTATGCGCCGGATCCCTCTAGCCAGTCGGTTTGCTCCATCGGAGGTAATGTGGCGGAGAACTCCGGCGGTGTCCACTGCCTCAAGTACGGCGTAACAGCTAACCACATTCTCGGCCTGACGGTGGTGCTGCCGGATGGGGAGGTGGTGTGCTGGGGAGGCAAGATCCCGGAGATGCCCGGCTACGACTGGGTGGGGCTGTTTGTGGGATCCGAGGGCACCCTGGGCATTGCCACCGAGATTACCCTGCGCTTGCTCAAGGCCCCGGCTCAAGTGCAGGTTTTGCTGGCAGACTTTGACAGTGTGGAAGCGGCGGGATCCACCGTCTCCGACATCATTGCTGCCGGGATCATCCCCGCCGGCCTGGAGATTATGGACAACTTCAGCATCAATGCCGTGGAGGATGTGGTGCAGTTGGGCTACTATCCGCGGGATGCGGCGGCCATTTTGTTGGTGGAGGTGGATGGGCTGGAACTGGAGGTGGAAGAAGCCGGCCAACAGGTGAGGGCGCTGTGCTTCAAAAATGGGGCGCGACAGGTGCAAGTCGCATCCGACCCGGAAGAGCGGGCGCGGGTGTGGAAAGGACGTAAGGCAGCATTTGCCGCCATGGGCAAGCTCAGCCCCAACTACTATGTTCAGGATGGGGTGATCCCCCGCAGCCAGCTAGCCTTTGTCTTGAAGGAAATCGAGCGCCTCAGCCGTGAGTACGGTTATCCGGTGGCCAATGTGTTTCACGCCGGCGACGGCAATCTGCACCCCTTGATCCTCTACGACGAGTCGGTGCCGGGATCCCTGGAGCAGGTGGAGAAACTGGGGGGCGAAATCCTCAAGCTCTGCGTGCGCTTGGGGGGCAGCATCTCCGGCGAACATGGCATCGGGGCAGACAAACGCTGCTACATGCCGGAAATGTTTACGCCTGCGGATCTGGAGAGCATGCAATGGGTGCGGCAGGTGTTCGACCCCCAGCACATCGCCAACCCCGGCAAGATCTTTCCCACCCCCCGCACCTGCGGTGAGTCAGCCCACGCCCACAGCCAACCAGAATGGCAAGGGATCCCAGTCTTTTGATTTTGAAAGTTTGAAGGTGCTCCGAACCGCTGGCGTGATGGGAATAGCCCTCAGGCTGGGATCAGCCGGCTTGGCGTTGCTGCTGCAGCTCGGCAAAGGCTCGACAGAAGTCTTCCTGTTGGATGACCAGGGTTTTGGCATCCACCGTCTCGGAAGTGGCGCGGTGGCGGCGGATGGCGGCAATGGCGGCGCGGTTGCTGAGCAGGGCCAGGTCGGCACCACTCCAACCTTCGGTCTGCTCGGCCCACCCCTGTAAGTCCACATCAGGCCCCAGGGGACGCTTGCGGTTGTGAACGGCCAAAATTTCCCGTCGCCCGCTGCGATCCGGCAGCTCCACGCTCAGGTGCAGCTCCAACCTGCCGGCCCGGGTGAGGGCGGGATCCAAACTGGCCTTGCGGTTGGTGGCGGCCACCACCAATACCCCTTGGCTGGGGCGGATCCCGTCCAGCTCTGCCAGCAGCTGCCCCAGAACGCGGTCGCTGACCCCACTATCCCCGGAGTAGCTTCCCCGCGCCGGGGCGAGGGTGTCGATCTCGTCGATGAAGATGACACAGGGGGCGCATTGGCGGGCGCGGGCAAACAGCTCCCGTACCGCCTGCTCGGAGGATCCCACCCATTTGCTCAAGAGCTCCGGGCCGGAGACGGCAATGAAGTTAGCCTTGGCCTGGGAAGCGATGGCTTTGGCCAACAGGGTTTTGCCAGTGCCAGGGGGGCCGCTGAGGAGGATGCCCTTGGGCGCTTGGGCCTGAGCCTGCTCGTACAACTCAGGGTGCAGCAGGGATCCCTCGATGGCCTCTTGCAAAATCTGCTTGGCGTGCTCCAGGCCGCCAATTTGATCCCAGCTCACCTGCGGGGATTCAATCTCCACCGAGCGCAGCACCGCCGGCTTCACCTGTTGCAGAGCCTGTTGAAAATCCGCTGCGGTTACCGTCAGGGACTCGGGGATGGGGGATCCCAAATCGGGCACCTGCCGCCGCAAAGCCGCATAGGCTGCTGCCTGGCACAGGCCCCGCAGATCTGCCCCCACAAAGCCCAGCGTCTGATCCGCCAGGCTGTCCAGATCCACATCCTCCGCCAAGGGCATGCCGCGGGTGTGGATGGCCAGGATCTCCCGCCGCCCCTCCCGGTCCGGCACCTTGAAGATCACCTCCCGATCAAAGCGCCCCGGTCGCCGCAGAGCCGGATCCAGAGCCTCGGGCCGGTTGGTGGCTGCCAGCACCACGATCCCCTTTTGGGCCACAAACCCGTCCATCAGCCCCAGCATCTGGGCCACCAGGCGTTTTTCCACCTCCCCCTCGACAGTGGCGCGGTTGGGCACTAGGGCATCGATTTCGTCAATAAACACCAGACAGGGAGCCGATTTGGCTGCCTTTTCAAACAGTTGCCGCAGGCGCGCCTCCGCCTCGCCGTAGTACTTGCCGATCAGCTCCGGGCCGACAATGGCGATGTAGTTCACCCCCAGGCTCTCGGCCAGGGCGCGGGCCGTCAGGGTTTTGCCGGTGCCGGGGGGGCCTACCAACAACACGCCGCGGGGCGGATCCAACCCCAGCTTGGCCAGCAGATCGGGCCGCTTGAGGGGGATCTCCACCATCTCCCGCAGCGCTTGGAGCTGTTCCCTCAGTCCCCCCACATCCTTGAGGCGTGGCCCAGCCCAAGACTCTGGGCGGTCGGCAGAAGTTGCTGGCGGGTCGGGCACAGCGGCCTTGGACGGTTCCTGGAAGCGAACCGCAGACATCACTTGGGGCTCGCTGCTCCAGGGGGGATCCCCCGTTTGGGCAGGGCTGCGGCGGCGGGGGATGGAGCCGGAAGGGGGAATAGAACTGCCCAGAGGACGGGCCTGGATGCGGACTTCGGTTCGCAGCTCTCCACTTTGCTTTTTCTCGTCCAGCTTCTGAGCCAGCTCGATCAACTGCTCAATGCCCTGTACAAAGTCACTTAAATTGGCCATAGCCGGGATTTTCCATCCACACAAGTTATCTGCAAATTGACCCGCCAGAGGTGCTAACTCATCCCCTGCCTGGCCAGCTCAGGTGAGGAGAGCATGACTCTAGTCAATAATAAGCTCAACTATACTGAAAATAATGTATAATATGTTCAGTACGGATTACTACCAGTTGATCTTTCTGTTTACTTTCGAGTCTGCCAACATGGTAGCCAAAGCAAAGCAGAAAATTGGTAGTAAGACGACACGGAAACTGCGCTTTGGGTATTCTACTCAAAGCTTTGCGGGATACCGCCATTCTGTTTGGAAACAAACAGAATGCTATCGCTGCATAGTTGAACAGTGATGTTCAGCAGTGTTCAGCGTAAATGTATCAGTTCCACGGCTAGATGCTCAGTATGATACCCTTCACTGCGGCTGCCGTCGGTGTTGGGCCAGGAGAATCTGCTCTCGGATCCAGCCCAGCCAGGGCTCCAGCCCGTCACCCGTCTTGGCAGAAAGACAAAAAATCGGCACAGAAGGGTTGATCTCGCGGATATTGGCCTGGATCCGATCCAAATCCACCTCCAACACAGGAACCAGATCCACTTTGGTGATCAGCAGACAATCCGCCTCTCGAAACATGATTGGGTACTTGAGAGGCTTGTCTTCCCCTTCTGTGACGCTGAGCAGTGCTACCTTGGCGTGTTCCCCCACCTCAAACTCCGCCGGGCAGACCAAGTTGCCGACATTTTCCACCAGCAGCAAATCCAGTTGTTGGGGATCCAGCAGTGCTTCCAATTGCTGCAAGCCCCCGGCCACCATGGCCGCATCCAAATGACAGGCCCGCCCCGTGTTGATGGCAATCACCGGGATCCCGTAGCGACGCAACCGCTCCGCGTCCAGTTGGGTCGTCATGTCTCCCTCGATCACCGCCAGGCGCAGCGAGCCGGCAAGAGCGACCACGGTTTTCTCCAGCAAAGACGTCTTACCCGCCCCCGGCGCGCTCATGAGGTTCAGACAGGTTACTCCCCAGGCATCAAAATGCTCCCGGTTGTGGTCGGCCTGGTGTTGATTGGCGTGGAGCAGGTTAATCCCCAGATCCAAGACTTGGTGCATGGCACAACCCGTGTTGCGGTTGAGGAGAAAACGCTCTAGCTGCGGAAAGAGCTGGATTCGGCCACCGTAGGGGTGGGAGAAGGGCCGACGGAGAGTTTACGCACCTCGGAGCAGAAAGAAGCCATGCTGAAGCCACCGAACCGCTTGACAGTGCTGGCCCGCAGGCGCAAGTTGGGGCTGGCAAACCAAATGCGCTCTTCCGACTCAGTCATCTCATACTGGGTGTAAAGGGTAAGGGCGCCATCGGATCCCATGACATAGGTACCGGCCACCGGTACTTTCTCAGCGTAGCCCTGATCCCGCAGCAACTGCCCGCGCATGGGATCGGTCTCATCGGGGATAGGTACCAGCACCACGTCTCCCTTGTACTCTTCGTTGTCCCACTCCTGCTCGCCATCCCACCGCACCCGCGCTGCTCCCACAGCTCGTCGGGGATCCACCCTGAACAACTCGCAAACCCGGATGACTGCTGGATCGGTTGCCGCAAGGGTGGCAATTTGTAGCCGCGACCTCCCACCCTCAGAGCGGCGAAAAGCCAAGTGATGGCTGGTGCGTTGGCACATCCACTCCCCAGCACTGAGGGCGAAAAACTCCATTACGGTCATCATGGCCGACGCGGATCCTCATCGATGGAACAGGGTTTGCCGATCTTAGCTTGCAGAGCAACTCAACGATTTAGCTAACGGTGGTGCGGGGGCAATCAGTCCTGCGCTCTACCCGCAGGGTGAGCACCGGGATACAGGGATCCCCACCATACCCCTGAGCGAAATCTGTAGCAAAACCTACTTATGCTGGTGTAACCTACAAGCACCGGATTGATCCAGATGCCTCCCAACAAGCCGCTCGCGTCAGCGGGACGGAGGCCTTGCTGTTGGCGTGGCTGGAGATTGGCCGGGACGTATACAACTACACTTTGCCGGAAATCAACGAGTGGATAGCATCTTGCTCTTGGCCGGTGGACAGGGGTTCCTGGGTGCAGGAGTCCATCCTGTCTGCCGATGCACCGTTCCCTGGGATTAGACTTGTTTTGCGAGCTGGCAGTAGCCAGGGAGGCTGGGGAAGGGAAACTGCCTGTTCAGTCGGTCTGTCGGGGGTTGTAGACCCAGACAAGTGGCGTGGGGCAGGAATGCCCGACCGCGAGGTAAGGACTCCGTCCTGCTGACGGGAAGGGTGGCCCGCGCTCTGTCCACAGGAGGAGCGCCGGGAGGATGTCACCATACTCCCCTGCCCAAAGGCAGAGGATTCTGGCTCTTGGTTCCAAGACAGCACTTGCCGTATCGGGTTGCCCCTTTACGACAGCGGTGCCCATCTCCCCAAGCGGGGCAGTTCCCTTCTGCCCTAAGTACCGTTGAAGAGAAAGGGCAAAACCTATTTAGGTTGCTTGCGTAGTCGCCGGACTACCGGGTTTTTTAAGTGGTTGACTACTCTACTACTGGTCTAGAGTACAGCACAAAAGCTGCCGTGAACGGCAGGGCTTTAGACCCAATTCTTTGGTAAAACAATTGCCAATAAAATGCCAATAAAAGGCTACCCGCTTGCTCGCCTTGCAGGGGCCAACTCAAGCGCTAGACCAAGAGAGCCAAGGTTTTTTTAACTCAGCACAGGTGTCTTTGGGGCAAGGGATCCATCCGACAAGCGCCAACCGACTGCCAGTTGTTTCTAACTGACGGCCACGGGCGACTTAGCGGCAGCAGCAGCGCGATTTTCCTCTTCCTCAGGAGGGACAACGGCAAACTCGATGTGATTGAGCAGGGTGGTCACGAAGGCGAAGAGCAGGAAAGGCAGGGAGATCACCAAAATCAGAGCAATGGTGAGAAAAGCGTAGAGGGGGCTATTCATCAGGGAGAGGGCAGCGGCCAAGCTGGCAAAGATGACAATCAGCCAAACGATGATCTGGCCGTAGATATCTCCAAAGGAGAGGGTACAGGTGAAGCGGTAGCGGGTGTGGGTGTTCATGGCAGTTCCTCTGGATAGCCTGGATGGTTTGATCCTAAGGGCAGATCAAGCCTCAGCCTGAGAAATATGTCGAGATTTTAGACGAGAGACGAGGAGATGCCTCTCTTTGCTAAGAAATATCTCAAGAATCGGCTGAGAAAGAGGGGATCCGCCGTCTGGAAGGAGGCAGGATGCTACCCTCAAGATTGGGAACCGTTTCTTGCAGGCAGCAGCCATGTGTATTTGTATTCACTGCTACTACGTGGATCGCTGTACCACCTACCATGCCGTGGAAGCGCAGCATCAGCAACCTCATCTCACACTGACGCCGGATTTTGAGCCGCAGGGCCCCCAGATCAATGTCAATATCCGCAATGGGGGCACCGAGATGGAATGGGATGTGGTGGGCTGCCAGAGCTTTCGCGAGGAACGGAACAAATGGGCGCGACTTCGTCCCTATGAGGCGGTTCCCACGTAAGATCCAAGAGCGGCCTGGATTTCCAGGGAGTTTCTTGCCCGGCCAGGTTAGAACTCTTCAGTTTGGCAGTTCGGCTCTCCCAGTCTGAGAGGTTTGATGGGGGCTGGAGAGGTTTTTGTCGAGTTTCGAGAGATTGGAAGACTATAATGCTGGCCTCAAGCCCTACAGCGCTGCCAGTGGATGCCCGTCAACAGGTGAGCCAATTCATGCAGCGCCTACAAGATGACATCTGTGCCCGTCTGGAGGCCCTAGACGGAAAAGCCAAGTTTCGGGAAGACCGTTGGGAACGCCCTGGAGGAGGGGGCGGGCGCTCGCGGGTCATTCAGCAGGGAGACGTGTTTGAGCAGGGGGGAGTCAATTTTTCCGAGGTGTTCGGATCCCATCTGCCCCCTTCGATTCTGAAACAGCGTCCAGAAGCGGCAGGGCATCCTTTCTACGCCACAGGCACCTCTATGGTGTTGCATCCTCGCAACCCCTATGTGCCGACGGTACACCTGAACTATCGCTATTTCGAGGCGGGGCCGGTTTGGTGGTTTGGGGGCGGGATGGATCTCACCCCCTATTACCTGTTTGAGGAGGATGCGGCCCATTTTCACCGCACCCTCAAGGCAGCCTGTGACCGCTTGGATCCCGTCTACTACCCAGTTTTCAAGATCTGGTGCGATCGCTACTTTTTCCTACCTCATCGCGGCGAGGCGCGCGGCGTTGGCGGCATTTTCTTCGACTATCAGGATGAACGCCCTGGGCTGCTCTATCGGCCTGAAGGCCAGGCGGAAGGGGATCCCGAACAACTGGCTTCTGAGCCACCATCGTTACAGGTGCGGGTGGGATCCCGCAGTTGGGAACATCTTTTCCAGTTGGTGCAAACCTGTGGCGACGCCTTCTTGCCGGCCTATGTGCCGATTGTGGAGCGGCGGCAGGGGATGGAATGGGGGGAGAGAGAACGGCAATTCCAGCTCTATCGTCGCGGGCGCTACGTGGAGTTCAACTTGGTCTATGACCGCGGCACGATCTTTGGACTCCAGACCCAGGGCCGCACCGAGTCGATCTTGATGTCTTTGCCGCCATTGGTGCGCTGGGAATATGGCTACGAGCCCCAGCCGGACACGTGGGAAGCTAAGCTCTACCAGGTGCTCCGCCAGCCCCAGGATTGGGCGTAGGCCGGCCATACCCCGTCTCTGCTTCTGAGGATCCGTGGCGTGTTTTCTCCTTTCCCCCTCACCTACCGCGTTCAGCCCCCCCGACAGGGCGGCTTAGGACCCGCGCCTGCGTTGGTAATGCTGCACGGGATCGGCAGCCACGAGGGGGATTTGTTCCAGTTGGCCCCCTATCTGGATCCTCGGTTGGCGGTGATCAGCTTGAGAGCCCCTATTCCTTGGAGTGGAGGCGGGTTTGCCTGGTTTGAAATGGCCTGGACACCGGAAGGGCTGGTGGGGGATCCCCAGCAAGCGCGCAATAGCCTCCAGCTCCTGAGCCGCTTTCTGGAACAGACGCTGCCCAGTGGGATCCCGGGTATTGCCCTGGATCCCAGGCAGGTGTATTTGCTGGGGTTTAGCCAGGGGGCGATCATGAGCCTGTACTTGGCTCTGACCCAGCCGGAGAAGCTGGCGGGGGTGGTGGCAATGAGTGGGCGCCTATCTCCAGAGATCCTGGCCGAGGCGGTGGAGCCGGAGCGGATGAAACACCTGGCCATCCTGGTGGTTCATGGCACTGCTGATGCTGTTTTGCCGATTGCTTTTGGCCGCCAGATCCGGGATTATTTTGCCCCGCTGCCACTGAACTTCACCTATCGCGAGTACGAGATGGGCCATGAAGTTTCCCCGGAGAGCCTGCGGGATATTCAGGTGTGGTTGCAAAACCTGTTGGATAGGAGAGATTCGGAAGTGAAAACGTAAACTACCCGACTCCGACCGCTAAAGCGGTACGGAGCGGGCTTTCGGTAGCCCTGCAGTTGGCAAGCCAACCACGAACCTCTAGGCTGGTTTACAGCAGCCCCAAAAAGCGCAATCACATTCGCACCATTCAAATCCGCATCCCCTTCCCATCCACAGTGTCCACACTTAAACTTCTTTCCACTGCGGTAGGATTGCGCAGGGTCGGGATGAATGTGCAAACACCGGTGGCAGGTCTGCGACGTGTAGGCAGGCGGCACCAGAATCAAAGCAACCCCTGCACGCAGAGCCTTGTACTCCAAAAATTGACGGAGTTGATAAAACGCCCAACTGTTGGCCCTGCGCCGTTCAGTTTTACTGCGGGGTTGTTGGTTGATGCGCTCCCGGATCCCTGTCAGGTCTTCCAGGGCGATAGCGCTGTTGGTAGCTTTTGCCCTAGAGACAATAGCTTTGGAGATGCGATGATTGACCCACGTTTTTGCTACGCAACGCTGACGCGACTGAAAGCGTCTCTCCTTGCCAGACAGCCGTTGCAGCAGTTGACGGCATCTGCGCCGCGAACTGCGTGTGCCCTTACTGGCTTTACGTTGGAGTGCCGCCCTCAGCTTGGAGTAGTGGTCTCGGATTCGGTTCAACTGCTGTCCATTCCAGTTATCCCCCTCTGACGTATGGGCAATATCTGTCCTTCCCAAGTCCACCCCCAGCACTCTACCCGTGCGTTGCGGTGGGGATGGCTCCGTTTCCACACAGATCTGAATAGAGTAGGAGCCGTCTTTACGCTTGACCAGAGTGGCAGATTTGGGATTGGAGCCCGCCAGCCGTTCTCTCTGGTAGCGGCCAATCGCCAGCTCAAAGCGCTCCCGACCCTCCACCGTGGTCAGCGACACCGTCCAGTCTTTCTCGCGGAACGAAAAGATACGAGCGTCGTAGGTAGCGAAGTCTCCTTTGAACGCTTTGACGGGGCGGTTTTTCTGTTGGGCAACTTTACGGGCGCCGGCCAGCCGCCTGCAGACCTGCTGGTCGCGTAAGCGGGACGTAGTCCTTGCCAAGTTACTGGACAAGCCGAACCGGGCACGGATTTCGCGGTAGCACAGAGACTGGAGCTTAACGGCGTTGGCGACTTTCTCCGGCGTGTTCTGGTTGACCCAATTCAAGGCTTGGCCAAAAGCCTCCAAAGTCGCGTCCAATTTGGCGGCTTGCGACGGGGACACCTTGAGCTTGCAGGATACGGTCAGGACTTGGGTCATGGTTCTATTGTAACCTCGCATTCCTCCCGGCACTGACCCTACGGGTACAGTGCGGGGCTCCTGCGATTTCTAGCTGAAGAAGTTTGACCCAATTGGGATGACCCTAATTCAGGTGTTGAGCAAGGCTGTGCAGCACTTAGCAAGCTCCTCAATGGCACAGCTCCGGTTCTCGCCATCTTCAGGGTTTCGAGGGGCAAGTGATAGGGATCCCTGCCCCATTCAGTTTTCCGGCTCTCCTTCGGGTTCGGATGTCAGAATATGGTGATTAATTGTTAAAGCGTTAAAGCCGGGCAGAATGAGCACTTAGTACCGATGCTCCCCTACCCAGAGGCCGACCAATGCTGCCTTGCCCCAGGGATCCACTTTCACTTCTGCCCGCGTGGCTTCAGGGTAACGCCGAATATCCTCTTCCAAGGCATCTCCAGCTGCTTCGGGAATAAAAAATTCTTCGATTCCCAACTTGAGCTGCTGCCCGTCAAACCAGCCTCGCAGCACTTTCTCTTCAGGCTGCAAATCTTTGGGCATCTCCCGGCTGACACCGATTGCTCGCCAAGGTTGAGTGGGATCCCCTGCGGGGGGAGCCAAGCGCAGATAAAGGATCCCTGGGGTCTCCAATTCAGGTGACCAACCCGGCAGTTGCTCTAGGGTGGAGCGCCGACCGACGACGTAGCCCAAGGTCACGTACCGGCCCCGCAAAAGGTCATAGGGATCCACGGGGGCCGTTTGCAGGTAGATCGTGGTTCCGACAGCAAGAGTCAGCGCTTGCCGAGCCGGTATCAGCAGAACGATACCCAGCTGCAGCAGGAGGGGTAGCCAAAACCGCCATTTGGGCAGGGATCCCTTCTGAGAAAGATTCGACGGGCTAGCCATAGCAGCCAGAGAGAGTGACCTCTCTCTTATGGCACAGGTTCGCCGATCCCGGACAGAAGCGGGTAGAAGTGCCCCACTGGCCCCTGACCTGACCCGATGGCCAAAGGATGTCGCAGCGCCTCCGTTACATAGGCTTTGGCCGCCACTGTGGCCGCCAAGGGATCCCTGCCCCAGGCCATCTGTGCTGCAATGGCCGCCGAGAGGGTACAGCCGGTGCCGTGGGTGTGGCGGGTGGGGATCCGCTCTGTTTTCAGCACTTCCAGTCGCTCGCCATCGAACCACACATCCACCCCCTGCAGTTCCCCCGGCATGCCTCCGCCTTTAACCAACACCGCTCCACAGCCTAAGGCGTGAATCTGCTGGGCCGCCGTTTGCATATCTGCCAGGGACTGCAGCTCCAGCCCCGTTAAAATTTGCGCCTCATAGCGATTGGGGGTCAGCACCTGGGCCAAGGGGATCAGCCGCTCGCGGATGGCCTGAATGGCCTCATCTGCCAACAACTTCGCTCCCGTGCGGGACACCATCACCGGATCCACCACCAGAGGCCGCAACGTCCAGCGCTCCACCTGACGGGCTACCTCCAGCACGATCTCGGCATTCAGCAACATGCCCGTCTTGGTCCCTTGCACCCCGATGTCCTGCACCACAGCCTCAATTTGGGCGGCCACGGCTTCGGGGGGCAGCGCATCCACCCGGCTCACCCCAAGGGTATTCTGGGCGGTCACGCAGGTCAGGGCAGAGGTACCGTGTACCCGTTGGAAAGCAAAGGTGCGCAGATCCGCTTGGATCCCTGCTCCCCCACCACTGTCGGATCCAGCGATGGTGAGGGCGACAGGGGGGTGCTGCTCGGCCAGCAGTGGAGCCGGAGTTGGTTCAGATGCAGAGACAGACATTGGCCAAACGACAAAAATGGGCAAGGGTACCGATAGCCATTTCCATCAATCAATATGAACCATCTCTTTAACGTAGCAATGAAACTGTTGGTTCTCGATTGGTCTGAGACCACTGGGGTATTGGGAAAACTCTTGCAGACGTCTGTCAAGAAGCTGACTAAGAGTGAGTTGTCCTAGTCTAAATCCGAGTAGCCCTCATCAGTGGTGGCGACCACCTCAACCCAGGCTCTATCCCCCTCCACCGCCGTCAAGCTCCAGCGCAGAAGCCGAGCCGGCTGGCCCAGCTCCCGGTCAACTTGCTGACAGAGGGATTGCTCCAGTTGCGGGGCAGAGAGAGGCGAGCTCAACGGCAGAGATAGGTGCAACAAATGCAACTTCACAGGAGTCGAGAACTGATCTCGCCAAGGAAACAGACTTACTTTCGATAACTTCTAACACTAAGAATCCAACAATATAAACTAATGTAGTATTTTCAGATTAGGCTGAGACAGCCGGGCTACTGAGAAAAACCTTTTGGGCCCCTGCATTATTGCTCCGCAACGCTATTGCTCCGCAACGCTGACGCGAAGACGCGACCAAGGTTTTAGTTGTGGGTATAGTGTCCTAGTTTGAATCGAAATGACTACAACACCTAGTGACATACTCCCGACCCCGACTGCTGGCAGTACGGAGCGGGCTTCTCGCTTCATCGGGGAGCCTACGCAAGAACCCTCCACGAGCAGACACGGAATGTCCTACCGCGTAGTTGCACCAGATTCCGGCAAAAGCCGTTTTGTGCAACTACTCCTATCATACACCATGTGGGGGTATCTGTATCCCGGCACTGACCCTACGGGTACAGTGCGGGGCTTAGCTACCCCCACACCCCCATAAGCTAACAAGTAGACCTGAACAGAAATCCGGCACGGTTAGGAGCCAAACTGCAAACGGTAAACCTCTTCCTCTTGATCGGTCTCCACCTCCAAATCGGAGGTAGCATAGGCTACACACAGCAGCACAAACCCTTGGGCCTGCAGTTCTGGCCCAATCCCCATTGCCTCTGTCTGAGTCACAGATCCCGACTTCAGCCGCCCCGCACAGGTGGTGCAAACCCCCGCCTGACAAGAGGAAGGTAGCTCTATCCCGTGTTCAAGAGCAGCTTGTAAAACCGTCTGATCCGCAGAGGCAGGGAAGCGGTAGGTTTGGCCGCGGTGATGAAGGGTTACTTGATAAGCCGTAGCAGACATCAGGAACGGGCTCCCGACGGAGTACGGGTCACCGTCAGAGACTGTGGCTGGCGCATTTTCTTCACCAGAGCCTGGATCTTTTTGGCTCCTTCCTTTTGCAGGTCGGCGATGTAGTGGCCTTTGAGCCGCTCCGCCTCAGCTTCATCGGAGAAGGGGCCGTAGTAGTAGGTACAGTCCTCGGTGGTGATCTCGATCCAGACCGATAGGCCGCGCAGCTTATCCAACAGATTGGCCAAAAGGTTGCTCACGGGATCCATCCCCCATTATCAAGTCTAGCAATCATTGGATGTCCTTTTGCAATCCCCTAGATTCTACTACTTTTATTGACGATTTGTTGAGGAATGTATCAATCTCGGCACGTTTGAGGTGGTGGGGAGAGCGCTGCCGGTGGATTTCGTAGAGGGCAATGCCGGCGGCCACAGAAGCATTCAAGCTTTCAGTACGGCCTGCCAAGGGAATGGACAGCAGTTGGTCACAATGGCGCTGTGTGAGCAGGCTAATCCCTTCCCCCTCGGATCCCACCACCAAGGCAATGGGCCGTTGAAAATCGGCTCTATAGATGAGGTCAGTCCCTCGGCTGATGGTGCCATAAACCCAAAACCCCTGCTCTTTGAGGTATTCCAAAGCCCGATTCAAATTCACCACCCGCGCCACCGGCAAGGTGGAGAGGGCTCCCGCCGCTACCTTCATCACCGTCGAGGTTACCCCTGCTGCCCGCCGTTGTGGGATCACCATCCCCTGCATGCCAAAAGCCTCCACACTACGGGCAATGGCTCCCAAGTTATGGGGATCCTGGATCCCGTCTAGGACTACCAGCACTGGATTGGGGCTGGCCTGCCGGCTTCTTTCCACCAAATCCTCCAGGGCCACGTACTGATAAGGCGTGGCTTGGGCAGCGATACCCTGGTGGTTGGCGCCAGCCGTGAGGGCGTTCAGCCGCTTTGGAGACACTTCGTCGATGACAGTGCCCCGCGCTTTGGCTTCTTCCAACAGAGACAAAAATTGGGGGCTGTAGCGCAACCTCGGCAGGATCCAAACCCGGTTGAGGGTGGCTTGGCTTTTCAAAGCAGCCAGTACTGTCTGGCGACCGTAGATAATCTCTTGCTCCAGCTCGGTCTCCGGATTCCGGTCGGCCTGAAGCTGAACTTCCCCTGGCAAGATCCCTGTCTCGCCAGTGGAGAGGCCGGGATCCAGCTCGCCTACTGGTTGAGGAGCCATCTTGCCTTGGGGCCACTGCCGTTGCGCGTCGCGACGGATGGACTTCACTGGAGCCTCTCGGAGGGCAAGCTTGGGATCCCCGTCTCGGCGTTTGGGCCGCTGTACCCGCTTGCTAACGGATTGCCCTGCCCTTCGCGGCTGCAGTTTGCCCGAGCGAGACAGCCGTGAAGCAGGTTTGCGCTGAGAAGTCTTGGGCATGGGCGTGGAAGATGGAAAGACGGAAAGACTATCCTAACCTTCCCACTCGCCTAGGGTCTCAGCCAAAACATCAGTGAGGGCGAGGATATGGCGCAGCCGTTCGGGATTGGCCAGGTAGAGATAGCCCAGAACTGTTTCCAGGCCGCTGGCGTTTTGGTAATCGGCCAGAGGCAGATGCCGGGGTGGGCGACCGCAGCCATTGCGACCCCAGCGGACAATTTCCTGCTCTTCGGGGTTGAGATGGGGCAACAGGGCCAACAGCAGCTTAGCCTGAGCCGAGCCGCGCACCCGCCTCACCACCTGCTGATGATAGCGCTCCAGTCGATCCGGAGGAAATAGCCGTTGCCGCCGCACATGCAGTTCGTAAATGGCGTCTCCCAAGTAGGCCAAGGCTGCGGGCGATAGGCGGCGAATCTCGGCCAAGGAGGGCCTTTCGGAAGTGGGTTCGGACAGCAGATCGTTCACAGCAGCTCACGAAAGATAGGCAGAAAAAATGTCTAGAACCGCTGTCATCGGCTCATTGCAGGATTCAGTCCATGCTAAGACAAGCTTCCTCTGGTCTGCTAGCCTGACTCGCGCTCTTTCCCCCCTTGCAGGTGATTTGGATCACGAGGCCCAGAGAGAAAAGGTGCTATCGAGTAGACAGGGCAAAGCCGGTTAAGGGGCTGATGTTATGAGCCTTGAAAAGCCAGTTGGAGTTACTGCCAAGAATCTGGAGAGCAAAATCCAAGAAATTGTGGGTGAGCTGGCCAGCGATCAGCGTGAAAGGCTGGAAGGTAAGGCCGAGCAAACAAAGGCAGCCACCCACCCTGGAGTCGAGGATGCTCGAGAAGCGATTAAAGACGTTGTGGATGATCCAACGGATGGCCAATAGCTCCAGTTAAGATGCGGGGACAAGGAGATCTGCATTCAGCAAAAGCAGGTAGGCGACGACTGCCCCCCCCATACCCCCTACCAAAAAGCCAGCGGCCAATTCGCTCCAAGATTGGGATCCCTTTACCGGCCCTGTGTTGCGCTGCGAGGTGACAGAGCCGTAGAGAGAAAGGGCCGCCGTCAGGATCAGGATCAGGCCACAGGCTCCCAAAAAGCCGCTCAGCAGACCGATGGGCTCGTTGCGCAGCGGCCCCAGCTTGGCAAAGGGGCCGACCAGCCAATAGCCGTGGGCCATACCGATTTCCAAGCCCCGCCAAATGGAACTCAATCCCGGTCGGTTGATGGGCAGCCAGTCGATCAACAGCCGGACAACAGGCGCGTGGTTGATCGGTGTCCAGAGATCCCCAATTTGCGGATCTCCCTCAGGGACGGTGACGTATCCCTTATTCATGTTCAACCTATTCAACGGAGCAGGATCGGCATTGGGTTCGACCATTTCAGCAACTCTGTGTTCAGTTCAAAGGAGGATGGAAAAAAGCCTAAAAAAGCAGGGATCCCACCGGGCGTAGGTTGCGCTGGGGATCCCTGGCCTACACTCAGAACGTCAAAATGTCGGGGAAGAAGCGATTGATCTCGATGAACAGGGCAAAAACAAAGCTGGAAAACAGGATAAATGCCACCGGAGCAGTGGTGAGAAACTTGGTGAAATCAGCCATAGACGCCTCTCAAAAGTTAAATAAATCGAGTTAGAAAGCCGGGCTCAGCTCCTCAGCGGGGCGAGATGGGCACAGCCGCTTCCGGCTCTTGAATTTCGCCGCTGGCAATCTCCTTGAAAGCAGCAGCAGGCCAAGCCAAAGCCGTGAGGAAACAGCGCAGCGCCAAGGGAACGTCGATGATGCTTTCTTTCATCTCCGGTTCGTCGCTATTCCGCACGGCAATCAGATAAGAGCGCCCTGCCCAGCCCAGCCAACCGGCGATGTAGAGAAAAAGCAAGCCGGGGATGAGAAACTCGCCCGCATGGTTCAACCGACCATCCGTAACCAGGTGGGGCAGGCCCTCTTCGCCGCAGAGCAGCTTGCTGTAGCGCTCAAAGCGCTTGCTGGTTTGGGCCAGCTTTTGCTGGTAAACAGGGGCCATAGCAGGGCTGGCGTTGAGGATCTTCTCCTCTAGGCTGCTCAGGCGTTCGTTCATCAGGGCCTGAAAGGCGGGAACTTCGCTGCAAGGTTTCAGACCGATCAAGGGCTCTGCCTGCACAGATTGGGCGAGGCCAAGCGCGATGCAAAGGGCCAAAAGAAGGCTTAAAAAGGTTCGCATAGCAGGATGTGTCCTTGAGGTAGGGGTCTAGGATCTGTCCAAATGCTAAGGGATGCTAAGTGCAGCAACAGGCACTAAACGGTTAGTATCATACTCCTGAGCGCCTCGCCCCGACGGATCCTGAGTTTTAGCTCACACAATTCTTAATTTAAGGATCCCAAGGCTTTCCTATTCCTTTCCCCAGCTTGCTCTCCCATGCCCCGCGTCCTTGCCATCGAAACCAGTTGTGACGAAACGGCTGTGGCTGTGGTGACGGCGGATGTGGCCTGGCCGGGGTTTGCCCCACGGCAGCTCAGCTCCGTGGTGGCCAGCCAAATCGACCTTCATGCTGCTTACGGGGGGGTGGTGCCGGAGGTGGCCTCTCGTCAGCATGTGGAAACCTTGCCCTTTGTGCTGGAGAGGGCTCTGCAACAGGCAGGATTGGAGGTGGCCGAGGTAGATGCCATTGCCGTAACCTGTGCACCGGGCCTGGTGGGATCCCTGCTGGTGGGGCTGATGGGGGCCAAGACCTTGGCTTTGCTCCACGACAAGCCCCTGATCGGGGTGCATCATCTGGAGGGCCATCTCTTCAGCGGCTTTTTGGCCGAGCCCGATCTGCGCCCCCCCTGCCTCTGCCTTTTGGTGTCGGGGGGCCACACCAGCTTGATCTGGATGAAGGACTACGGGCAGTACCAGACGGTGGGTCGCACCCGCGACGATGCTGCCGGCGAAGCGTTTGACAAAGTGGCGCGGCTGCTGGGGCTGGGCTATCCGGGGGGACCGCAGATTGACCGCTGGGCTCAGCAGGGGGATCCGCAGCGCTTTCCCCTGCCCGAGGGCAAAGTGGAGCATCCCTACGACACAAGCTTCAGCGGCCTGAAAACGGCGGTGTTGCGCCTAGTCCAGCAGTTGCAGCAGCAAGGCCAGGAGTTGCCCATTGCCGACATTGCCGCCAGCTTCCAGGCCTGTCTGACCCATGTGCTCACCGAAAAGGCAGTGGCCTGCGCCGAGGCGCTGGGCCTCTCGACGCTGCTGCTGACGGGAGGGGTAGCTGCCAATCGGGAGCTGAGGGCCCGCCTCACAGAAGCAGCCCGGCAAAGGGGGTTGCGGGTGGTGATCCCGCCTCTAGCCCTCTGCACCGACAATGCCGCCATGATTGGGGCAGCTGGGCTCTGCCACTGGCTGCGGGGGGAGGTCTCGCCGCTGGAGCTGGGGGTAGCCTCGCGCATGCCCCTAGAAGGGATCCCTTCCCTCTACCTGGGTGGGGGCGGAGCTCATACAGAAGAACAGACGGGATCTGCCGCAGCCGTCCTCTGACGTTGCCTCACTTCCAGGTAGATCAGCAGGGCATTGATGTCGGCGGGGTTGACACCGCCAATGCGGGCTGCCTGGCCCACGGTGAGGGGACGCACCGCCGAGAGCTTATCCCGCGACTCTTTGGAGAGGGTGGGGATGGAGTGGTAGTCCAGATCGGGGGGCAGAGGGCGGTGGTACTGCTTGCTCACCTGCTCAATTTGGCTCTGCTGCCGCTGGATGTAGCCGCTGTATTTGACGGCAATCTCTGCCGCCTCCTGCTCAAAGGGATCCAGCTCCGCATCCCCCAGCCCCAGTTCCAGGAGATCGGAGTAGTGAATCTGGTTGCGGCGCAAGATCTCGGCCAGGGTGGCGGATCCCTTGATCCCCTGCCCCGTCAGTTGGCTTAGTTGGATGCCGGCCAGGTCGTGGGCCTTCACCCGCTGCGTTTCCAGGCGCTCGATTTCTGCGGCAATGCGCGCTTGCTTGGCTTGGAACAGGGCCCAGCGCCGGTCATCGATCAAGCCCCATTCCCGCCCCAGGGGGGTGAGCCGTTGGTCGGCATTGTCGGAGCGCAGGATGAGGCGGTATTCGGAGCGGCTGGTGAGCATGCGGTAGGGCTCCCGCAGTTCTTTGGTGCAGAGATCGTCGATGAGGGTGCCGATGTAGCTGGACTCCCGCGGCAGGGTGACCAGGGGCTTGCCTTGAACCAGGCGGGCGGCGTTGATCCCGGCTATGAGCCCCTGAGCTGCCGCCTCTTCGTAGCCGGTGGTGCCGTTGATCTGGCCGGCGCAAAACAACCCCTGCACCTTTTTGGTCATCAGAGTGGGGTAGAGCTGGGTGGCCGGCAGATAGTCGTATTCCACCGCATAGGCAGGCCGCAGCATGACGCACCGCTCCAGGCCAGGCAAGGAGCGCAACATCTGGATCTGGATTTTCTCCGGCATCCCCGTGGAGAACCCCTGGATGTAGAGCTCCGGCAGATCCCGCCCTTCCGGCTCAATAAAAATCTGATGGCTTTCCTTGTCGGCAAAGCGGACAATCTTGTCTTCGATGCTGGGGCAGTAGCGGGGCCCTTTGGCCTCCACCCAGCCGCCATAGACAGGGGTTTCGTGGAGATTTTCCCGGATGATGCGGTGGGTCTCTGGGGTGGTGCGGGTCAAGTAGCAATCCATCTGCTCCCTTGGCACCCACACCTCGGGGTCGAAGCTAAACCAGCGCACATCGGGATCCCCCGGTTGCCGCTCCATGACCGAAAAATCCACGCTGCGCCGATCCACGCGGGCAGGGGTGCCGGTTTTCAGCCGGCCCGTTTCAAAGCCCAGTTGGCGCAGGGTGTCGGTCAGCCCTTCCACGGCAAATTCCCCTGCCCGTCCGGCAGCTTGCCAGTGGCGACCAATCCAGATGCGCCCCCCCAAAAACGTACCGGTGGTCAGGATCACCGCCCGACAGCCGAAGATGGTGCCGAAATGGGTGACCACGCCCACCACCTCGTCGTTGCGCCCCAACACCAAATCGGTGACAGTGCCCTCGCGAATCGTCAGGTTGGGCTGGTTTTCCACCACCGAGCGCATCACCCGCGCATATTCCCTTTTGTCGGTTTGCGCCCGCAGCGCCCACACCGCCGGCCCCCGCGAGCGGTTGAGCACCCGCTTTTGCAAATAGGTGCGGTCGGTAACTTTGCCCATCTCGCCGCCGAGGGCATCGATTTCGTGCACCAGCTGCGATTTGGCCGGGCCGCCGACGGCGGGGTTACAGGGTTGCCAGGCGATCTTGTCCAGATTCAATGTCAGCATGAGGGTGTTACAGCCCAGCCGCGCTGCCGCCAATGCTGCCTCACAGCCGGAGTGCCCCCCGCCGACCACCACCACATCGTAGTGATCGAGAAAATCAATGCTGTCCCGTCCAACTCTGAGCATAGGGTGGCAATTCCAAAATGAATAGCCGGGATCCCCGGTCTTTTAATTTTCAGGTTATTTCAGCTCGCTTATCCAGCTTAGCGATGGCGGCAACGGATAGGGTTATTTGCGACCGGCCTGAGGCAGGCAGAGCAGTAGGGAAAGTTTTCTGTTGCCCTGGGAAATAAAGTTGGGTAGAGGCTCAGTTCCCAGCCTAAGTCACCTGCCTGATTGAAGAGTTGAAGAGACCTCAGGGCGCTGGGATCAGCTCCCCCAAGGCTGCCGATAGCAGGGGATCCCAGAGGAAAGGGCAGAGTCGCCCAAGGGATGTTGCGGCTCATACAAACACCAGACAGCCCGCCTGAGAGAGCCAAGCACTGATTCCATTATCCTCAACCGGATCTAATCCAGACTATTTTAGTCGGGTTTAGTTGACGCGGCAGATTGCGGGTGATAAGATTCCCCCCAACGATAGGTAAGTTCAATCCAGCGCCCACCCTTTCCTTCACCTTGAGGCTGCCCATGTCCCAAACTCTTTCCGAACGCCCGCTCAGCCCTGCCGATTCCCCGTTGGCCTCTGCCTTGCACAGCTCCAAGGTGGGCTTCAGCCGTTTGCGCTGTCGGGAGTGTGGCGCCGAGTATGAGCCGGTCGCCAAGCATGTTTGTGAGCTGTGTTTCGGCCCCCTGGAAGTGGCTTATGACTACGACTGGCTGAAGCGCACGGTTAGCCGTCAGAGCATCCAGGCCGGGCCGCATTCCATCTGGCGCTATCGGCCTTTTCTGCCGGTGACTTCTGAGAAGCCCATTGATGTGGGCACGGGCCTGACCCCGCTGGTTAAGGCGGAGCGGCTGGGTCGGCGGCTGGGGTTAAAAAATCTTTACATCAAGAACGATGCCGTCAACATGCCCACCCTCAGCTTCAAGGATCGGGTGGTGTCGGTGGCGCTGACCCGTGCCAAGGAGCTGGGCTTTACCACCGTCTCTTGCGCCAGCACGGGCAATCTGGCCAACTCCACCGCTGCCATTGCCGCCCATGCCGGCCTGGACTGCACCATCTTCATCCCGGCGGACTTAGAAGCGGGCAAGGTGCTGGGATCCCTGATTTACAACCCCACCGTTATGGCTGTAGAGGGCAACTACGACCAGGTGAACCGCCTCTGCGCCGAGGTGGCGGATCGCTACGGCTGGGGCTTCGTCAACATCAACCTGCGCCCCTACTACTCAGAAGGCTCCAAAACCCTGGCCTATGAGGTGGCGGAGCAATTGGGTTGGCAACTGCCGGATCAGGTAGTGATCCCGCTGGCCTCGGGATCCCTGTACACCAAGGTTTACAAAGGCTTCCAGGAGTTTGTGAAGGTGGGGCTGGTGGCGGATAAGCCGGTCACCTTCCACGGCGCCCAGGCGCAGGGATGTTCGCCCATTGCCCAAGCCTTCCGCGAGGGACGGGATTTTGTCACTCCGGTTAAGCCCAATACCATCGCCAAGTCCATCGCCATCGGCAACCCTGCTGACGGGATCTACGCCCTGGAGATCGCCCGCAAAACCGGCGGCCAGATCGAGACGGCTGCCGATCCGGAGATTGTTGCCGGCATCAAGCTTTTGGCCGAGACCGAAGGCATCTTCACCGAAACCGCCGGCGGCACCACCATTGCCGTGCTCAAACACCTGGCAGAGTCCGGCCAACTTGATCCCGAGGCGGTTACAGTAGCCTACATTACCGGCAACGGCCTGAAGACCCAGGAGGCGGTTCAACCCCACGTAGGCCATCCTCTGGTGATCTCGCCCAGGCTGGAGAGCTTTGAACAGGCTTTGGAGCGCGCCCGCACCCTAGAGCGGCTGGACTGGCAAGAGGCATCAGTATGAACTCGGTTTGCAGGGAAGACCCTCTCCACTGCCTCTTAACAGGATCTTAATGAAGAACTGTTAAGATCCCTGGCGTAGACCTATTGGCTCAGGAGCTTTGCACAGTGCCTATCTTTCCTTCTGTTCAACGCCTTGTTCGCCGTTGGATCCCGTTGGCGGCTGTAGTGGCCCCGCTTGTCTTTGCTCCTGCGGCCCAGCCTCAAGGGCTGAACACCATTGCCGTTGAGCTGGAAACTTTGCCCAGCAGCTACTCGACGCTGGCGGCAGCTTTGCGGGCGACGGGCCTGAATACGGCGTTGGCAGGGCCGGGGCCGTTCACGGTCTTTGCCCCTTCCGATGTGGCCTTTGGGCAACTGCCGCCGGGTACGGTGGAGACGCTGTTGCAGCCGGCCAGCCGGGCTCAGCTCACCCGCATTCTCACGTATCATGTGGTGCCGGGGCGGATTACCTCGTTTGACCTGCGGCCCGGCCAATCGACCACTCTGACCACCTTGGCAGGGCTGCCGCTGCAGGTGCAGGTGGGATCCGATGGCAGCATCCGGGTCAACGGGGCTAACGTGAACCTGGCGGATATTCCAGTTTCCAACGGCGTGATTCACGGCATCGATGGGGTGCTGCTACCCTAGTTTTTTGATGTTGGTTAATGGACGAGGCATTGGGCTATGGCAGTCAAGGTGCTGATTCCCAACACGCTGCGGGCGCTCACCCAGGATCAGGGGGTGGTGAATTGCGAGGGATCCACCATCCGCGAATTGTTGGATGCTTTGGAACAACGCTGTCCGGGGATTAAGGCGCGGCTGTGCGATGAGAAGGGGGAATTGCGCCGCTTCGTCAACTTTTATGTGAACAGCGAAGACATTCGCTTCCTCAAGGGATGTGACACCCCTCTGCAAGATGGGGATGAGGTGAGCATCGTCCCTGCCGTTGCTGGGGGCTGAGGGCTGCCAAGCCTGCCGTGGACGCTGTGGAGTGGTTGAGCCAGCCGGCCCCGCTGGTGGCACCTGCCTTGCTGGGCATGGTTCTGGTGCGGCAATTTGCCGATGGGCTGCAGGTGCGGGCCCAGATCGTAGAGACGGAGGCCTACACGGCTGGGGATCCGGCCTGCCATGCCTACCGCCGCAAGACCCAACGCAACCAGGTCATGTTTGGCCCGCCAGGGCATCTCTACATCTATCGCATCTACGGCCTCTACCACTGTCTAAATATCGTTACCGAGCCAGAAGGGATCCCGGCGGCGGTTCTGATCCGGGCAGCTCAGTTGGATCGCCTGCCAGACTGGATCCCGGCCAACAAACAGAATCAGCCAGCACGGGCGGCGGCGGGGCCGGGCCTGCTCTGTCAAGCACTGCGCATCGACGGATCCCACAACGGCTGGCGGCTAGAGCGGGCGGAAGCCGGCCAGGAAGGCATTTGGCTGGAGGGATCCCCCTCTTGGCAAACGCAGTTGTCCATCGTCCAAACCACCCGCATCGGCATCACCCAAGGAGCCGAGATCCCCTGGCGCTGGTACATTGGTGGACATCCGGCGGTGTCGCGCTATTAGTGGGGGCAGGCGGACAATGCTCGCAGAAGGCAGTGGCTAAAGGACTCCGTCCCGCTTACGCGAACGGCAGGGGCTGCCTGGGCTGGTCAGCGGGGTTGTGCTGCTCTTGCTGGGGTTGCCCGCGTTGGCCCAGCCTGTTCCAACTTTTCCAGGACTGATACATTTACGCTGAACACTGCTGAACATCACTGTTCAACTATGCAGCGATAGCATTCTGTTTGTTTCCATTCGCGTTAGCGGGACGGAGTCCAAACAGAATGGCGGTATCCCGCAAAGCTTTGAGTAGAATACCCAAAGCGCAGTTTCCGTGTCGTCTTACTACCAATTTTCTGCTTTGCTTTGGCTACCATGTTGGCAGACTCGAAAGTAAACAGAAAGATCAACTGGTAGTAATCCGTACTGAACATATTATACATTATTTTCAGTATAGTTGAGCTTATTATTGACTAGAGTCATGCTCTTGACGATGCAAGCCCAGACCCACTTCACCTATCGCACCGGGTTTCAGCGCTGGCGGGCGGGAGAAGCTCAGGGGTTTCAGGACTGGTCAACCCAAGGGATCTGCCTGAACGCCCGAGGGCAATTGGTCTTGGATCCAGAGGGTTTGCGGCAAGAAGTCAGCCTTGAAGAGCCTGAGGTGGCGCTAAGGACTCCGTCCCGCTTACGCGATAATGCTCCGCACCGCTTACGCGATCGGGGGCGCCCTTTCTATCCCCTTGGCCCCTACTGGGTGGGAGAAGCCACCAGCCCAGCAGTCCCCACCAGCTTCCCTATGGTCGGGGCAATCGCTTCCTGGAATGCCACCACGCCCCCCGGCACCTGGTTGGAACTGTGGATTCGGGCCAAGCTTTCAGACCGCTGGACAAAGTGGTATCACGGCGGGGTATGGGCTGCGGATCCCTTGACTCTGGCCAGCCACTCAGTGCAAGGACAAGGGGATGAGGATGGCAACCTGTACACGGACTTGCTGGTGCTCAAGGATACCCTCAACGGAGCAGAAGCCTTCCAGGTCAGGGTGCGCCTGTTCACGCAAGAGCCAGGCCGTTCTGCCGTTGTGGATCAGGTGGCAGTTGCCATTTCCAACGAGCCGGTCAGGCCCAGCCGCCTATCCCCTGGGGATCCCAGCCGCTGGGGCAAAATCTTGGATCTGCCTTGGTGCTCCCAGATGGTGTACCCCGATGGGGGAGAGGTCTGGTGTAGCCCCACCTCTTTGGCGATGGTGATGGCCTACTGGAAGCGGGATCCCCGTCCCTGTGAGGTGTTGGTGCGCGCAGCAGTGGCCGGTGTGTATGACCGGGTTTACCAGGGCCATGGCAACTGGGCTTTCAACGTCGCCCATGCTGCAGAGCAGGGTTTGTCCGGCGTGGTGGCGCGGCTGGAGAGCTTGGCCCAAGCAGAAGCCTGGATCGCGGCAGGGGTTCCGGTGGTCCTCAGCTATGCTTGGGGTGAGGGAGAACTGGAAGGGGCGCCAATTCCCAGAAGCAACGGCCATCTGGCGGTGCTGGTGGGGTTTGCTCGCGGCAGCGGTGCGGAGCAGTTTAGCCACGGGGATCCCATCCTCCACGATCCGGCGGCCAAAACCAACGAAGAGGTTCGCCGTACCTACCGCCGCGAACAGCTGGAGTCCTTGTGGCTGGAGCACTCCGGGGGTACCGTCTACTTGATTCATCCGCGAGAGTGGCCTGTCCCCACTCTATAGCCGAACCGGGCGAACGCGGGCAGCATCGACTTACAGCGCTACCGCTATGGCCTGGATGATTTCCTGGCCGCTGAAACTGCTATCTGGTCTTTCGGTGGGGATTTGAGTAAGGATAGATGGAGTGAGGAGTGCGACTCACCTGCGGGTGAGGATGGTTGGTCATGAATAGGAATGCGGTTCAGGGGCCAAGGCATTGGTCGAGGTGGCTCCTGCGGCAGAGAGGGTGCTGGGCAATTCTCGCCGGTTTGTACGCTGATGAAGGTAAGCGTGGGGGTTTGGGTTTCCGCCATTTCCCAGTTTGTGGGAGGGGATGAGCTGCATCATGCCACGACGGGCTTCCCTGACACCGCCACCTTGGCCTGCGCTGAGTGCCTTGGTGCTGGCTCTCTCGGGCTGTGGCGAGCTTTCTTCTTCTAGTCTGTCTCCCAGCGTTGTTCCCCCTGCGGCCCTACAGCCGGTTTTAACTCCAACTCCTCTCCCTCCCTCCCCGCTTTCTCTGACTTTCGAGCAAGCCCGCCAGTCCGGCTTGTCGGTGCCCAGCAACCGCATCGTTCTGCTGCTTCAGGAACAGGGATCCGATCTGGTGGCCCAGCTACCGGCCTCAGAGGTGGATCGCTGGCTGGCCCGCACCCCCACCTGGCCAGGGGTGGAAGGGATCGACCTGAGCATTACCCTGGGCACTTATCGCCAAACCGCCACTGCCCCTCTGCGCCTGGGGCAACCGGCCACTTTCACCTTCACCAATCCTCCCGCCGGAGAAGCGGAGCTCAGCGCCATCGCCTATCGGGGATCCACCACTCTGGCGCAGGGGAAGGGATCCCTGACCCTTTCTGCCCGCTCTGGGAGTTCTGGCAGTGTCAATCGTCCTCCCCAAGATACAGAGCGTCAGCGTCGCCTTTCGATGTTGGTGCTCTCTGAGGTGGGGGTGCCGCTGCTGCACAGTAGCTCGGCAACTCCCGCTCTCGGCCAGCCGTTGCTGCTCTCAGGGGAAAATCTGGAGCGGGTGGAAACAGTTCTCTTTGCTGCAGCAGCCAATCCCGAGCGCATCCTGAAGGGGGAAATTCGCTCCCGCAGCGGTGACCGTTTGGTGGTGATGCCGCCTTCTTCTCTTTCCGGCTCAGTTTGGGTTGCTGTTGCGGATGCTTCCGGGCAAGGGTTGGGCACTCTGGTCTACGATTGGCCTGCCGCTACTCCTTCCCCCAGCCCCTCTCCCACCCCCACTGCTCCGGCAGCATCGGCCTGGGTGGTGGAAACTTTGCTGGATGGCCGCACCTCGCCCGCGGCAGATCCTGTCGGCAACGCCCCTGATAACACCGGCACCGAGTCCAGGATCTACCTGCAGCAAATCAGCGGCATTGCTGTGGATCCTGAAGGAGCCTTCTATTTAGCCGATAGAGCCCAGCACCGCATCTTCCGGCTGTCTCCAGAGGGGGAATTGGAAGTTTGGGCCGGCACAGGCCAAGCAGGCCGCCGCGACGAAGCAGCCAATCAAGCTCAGTTTGACTCCCCACAGGGGCTGCTCTGGGATCCCAAGGGGGGATTGTGGGTGGCCGACAGCGGCAACCATTGCCTGCGCTATATCAACCTGCAACGACAGGTGAGCACCTTTGCCGGCACTTGTATAGCCGGATACCGAGATGGGGGGCTTGACCGAGCTCAGTTCCGGGAGCCATCTGGGCTGGCTTTGGGTTCAGATGGCAGCCTCTACGTTGCCGACCGCGCCAATCGCCGCATCCGCCGCATCACCCCTGCCGGTGAGGTGACCACCGTTGCCGGCACGGGCCAGCCGGGATTCGCCGACGGCCCAGCAGAACAGGCCCAGCTCCTGCAGCCCACGGCTCTGGCGGTGGATAAGGAGGGGAACCTCTGGATTGCCGATGGACATCGCCTGCGCCGGCTCTCTGCTGGCGGACGAGTGACCACCCTCTCCGGGGCAGAGCCAGGCTATCGGGATGGCCCCCTGGCAGAGGCCCGTTTTCAAACCCTGGGGGGGCTGGCCTTCGATGCGGCAGGCAACCTCTGGGTGGCCGACCGAGACAACCATCGCATTCGTCGTCTTCAGCCTGGGGGACAAGTTTCCACCTTGGCCGGACAGAATCAGCCCGGCTGGCAGGATGGCCCCACCTCGGCAGCCCGGTTTGAGCAGCCTGCCGGCTTGGCAGTCTTACCGGATGGCAGTGTGGTGGTGGTGGATGCCGGCTTGCCGGGCTTGCGTCGCATAAGCCGCGTTGCTTCTGGGCCTGTCACCCCAACCCCTGGGGGATCTCTGTAGGCTCTTGACAGGCCGCCGTCTCTCAGGTTTCACAGGGATCCCCATCTACTCAATCACCACACTCTTCGGGCCGGCGTTCACCTCTGGGCGACCCTGATTGAAGTTGGCCAGGAAGGTGTCTGGATCTTTGAGGCTGAAGACCAGCTTTTTGCAGGGCACTTGCAGCCCCACCGGCCTCAGCAACGGAATAAAAAGAGGCTTTTCCTGCACCAGTGGAATGGCAATTACCCCTTGGGTGCTGGTGACCGGGCCAACGATCCCCTGAAAATCGGTGCGCACGCCCAGTCCGTAGTACCAAGGCCAGGGGAAGCGCTCCCCTTGTCCCAACTCGCTCAGGGAGAACGTCTCGTTGAACAGGCTGCCCGCCCGCACAATGAGCTTGTCTTGCAGCAGATCGACATAGGCCGCCTCGCTACTCACCCCAAACAGAGCCAGCGGCAAACTTGCCAGGGGATTGGAGTCGATGGCCATGTAGTAGCGCATGAGAGATCTCCGATTTTACAGATGGGCGACTAGGTGAGCCGCGGCCCCCAGCCTTGCCAATTATAGAAAATCTTCCCCGTTGCCAGACTGACCAAAAGGGATCCCATCTGCCCATTAGCTAACCGAGTATGATGGGTTGCTTGGAGCGTCCTTTGAGGACTCCGTCCGAATAGCGCGAACAGCAAGCCACTGGCCAGCGAGGAAAACAGGATGGATCTGCGAGCCCTCATTCGCTTGGTGCCCGATTTTCCCAGACCCGGCATCCTCTTTCGGGATATGACCCCCCTGCTACAGGATCCGGCAGGCTTCCGGGCGGCTATTGAACAGTTGGCCGCCGGCACCACCGGCATGGGATCCCTAGATTATGTGGTCGGCATCGAGTCGCGGGGGTTCATTTTGGGGGCTGCTTTGGCACAACACCTGGGCTTGGGATTTGTCCCGGTTCGCAAGCCGGGCAAGCTGCCGCCGCCGGTGCTCAGCCAGACCTACAGCCTGGAATACGGCCAAGACCAGCTCCAACTGCACGCCCACGCCCTGCGCCCCGGAGAGCGGGTGTTGATCGTGGATGATGTCATTGCCACCGGGGGTACAGCCGCTGCCACCGCCCAATTGGTGGCCCAGAGCGGCGCTGAGGTGGGGGGATTTGCCTTCTTAATCGAGCTGGCCTTTTTGTCCGGCTGCAAGGCTCTTCCCCCTGGGATCCCTGCCCATGTGGTGATGGTAGAGGAAGGCAACTGAGTTCCTCAAGTAAGGTGCACCGACTGTTGGACGAGGATCCCTGGTGTTTTGGGCAAAGGTTGGCTCAAGCGTCTGATCTGAGCCTGCGCCTGCAGTTGTTCGTCAATCCAGTCCGCCAGTTCCCGCATGTAAAGCGCCACATGGATCGCCTGGTCGCGCTGTGCTGGCTCCACACCTTTTTCCGCCAGGCGGGCCAGAATGAGGGGATCGCTCAGCTCCTCCAGGGCGGCAAAGTCTTCCGGTTGGTCGAACCCCAGCTCTGCCATTTTCTCGAACACATACCCCAGCCGCAGGCCGGTGGCCTCGCACTGCCCCTCCAGTTGCCAGGGATCCCGCAGGGCCAGGGCAGCAGTTCGGTAGGCGGTTTGGGCGATGGAGCGCCAGGTGCCGCGGTGGATGCGCAGGCTGAGTTGCTGCCGATCCCAGCCCAGGGCTTCTCGCACCAACAGGCCGCAATTGCAGCGGGTGCTGTCCCGCCAGCAGTACTCCCAGTCCCAGAAGCCCCAGTGTTGGGATTGGATACGATCCGCGGTGCGGCGCAGGAGAGCTGCCAACTCAGGTGTGGGGCGCATGAGGCAACACAGAGCTAAACAAAAAACAACAAAACAAAAAACAACAAATATAGAGCGCCTCCAGTCTAGGCAGGCGAGCGATGGAGAACAAGCCCAGCTCAATCTTCTTTACATTCCTGGTCGCAACAGCATTGCGGAGCAACATATTCCTGTTCGGGCCTGTCCTCCGAGGGCAAAGCTCGTTGCCGTTGCCAAGCCCCCCAAGCCACCCCTGCCAACACCAGCGAGGCCCCGCCCAGGTAGGTGCCCCCTGCTGGCAAGCCCGCCAAGGCCAAGGCCAGGGATCCCCCCCAGAGGGTCATGGCGTAGATGAGCAGCACTGAATGCCGATGGGATAGGCCGGCTTTGAGCAAGCGGTGGTGCAGGTGGCCTTTGTCGGGATGGAAAGGCGACTTCCCCCCGGCCAGCCGCTTGAGGATTACGGTGGACATATCCAGGATCGGCACCGCCAAGATAAAGAAAGGCAGAGCCACTGCCAGCGTGGTCACCCCCTTGGCCACCCCGATCACCCCGATCCCAGCCAGGGTAAAGCCCAAAAAATAGGCCCCCCCATCCCCCATGAAGATCTGCGCTGGGTTGAAGTTGTAGCGCAAAAAGCCTAGGCAAGCTCCCGCCAAAGCCGCCGCCAGCATGGCCGCCGCCGGTCGATCCAGCAGCAGGGTTACGATCAGCATCACCACTGCCGCAATTCCCGACACCCCTGCCGCCAGTCCATCCAGCCCGTCCATGAAGTTGATGGCGTTGGCCATCCCCACCAGCCAGAACAGGGTAATCAGCAGGCTCAACCACACCGGAAAGGGCCAGATCCCTCTCCCGGGCAGACTGATGAACTCAATGCGCACCCCTACTCCCCAAGCGGCAGCAGCCACGCCGAATTGCATCAACAAGCGGGAAAAAGGCGACAGGTGAAACAGGTCGTCCGCCAGGCCAATCAAAAAAAACAAAACCCCACCGATCGTCACCCCCCAAATCTCGTACTCCTGCTCGGTGCGCAAGCCCCCAAAAGCTCCGGCTCCCCAGAGCAACAGCAGGGCCACCAAGTTGCCAAAAAAGATGGAAACCCCCCCCAGGCGCACCATCGGTTGCTGGTGGATCTTGCGCTCGTCGGGAAAGTCCAACTGGCCACTGCGGATCCCGACCGCCTTCACCACCGGGGTTGCCCACAGAACCACACAGGCAGCAGCCAGAAAGGCAACCAAGTAGGGCATAGCAAGCCGTGGCGAGGATTGCGGTTATCCCAAGTGGGGGTAGAGGGGGAAACGACGACAGAGCTGAGCCACCCGCTGGCGACACTCTTCCAACACAGCAGGCTCCTCAGGCTGAAACAGACAATCGGCGATGATCTCCCCAATTTCTTCAAATTCTACCGGCCCCAGGCCGCGGGTGGTCAAGGCTGGGGATCCCAGACGCAGGCCGCTAGCTACAAAGGGCGGCTGTGGGTCGAAGGGAATGGTGTTCTTATTGGCGGTGATGTGGATCTTCCCCATCAGCCGATCCGCCCGTTTGCCCGTCATTACCGGATCCGCCGCCCCAGTTTTTTCCAGCACCGCCGAAACCGAGCGCAGATCCAGCAACATCAGGTGATTGTCGGTGCCCCCCGAAACTAGCCGGATGCCTCGCCGTTGCAGGGATCCCGCCAGGGCTTGGGCATTGGCGATAACTTGGGCCGAGTACTGGGCAAAGCTGGGCTGCAGGGCTTCTCCAAAGGCCACCGCCTTGCCAGCAATAACATGCTCCAGCGGCCCCCCTTGACTGCCGGGGAACACTGCCTTATCCAGCTTTTTGCCCAGCTCTGGGTCGCGGGTGAGAATGAGCCCTCCACGCGGCCCGCGCAACGTCTTGTGGGTGGTGGTGGTCACCACATCGCAGAGGGGCACGGGGTTGGGGTGGTGTCCGGTGGCCACCAGGCCGGCAATATGGGCAATGTCGGCCAGCAGATAAGCTCCCACCTCATCGGCAATGGTGCGGAAAGCAGCAAAGTCGATTGCCCGCGGGTAGGCGGAGTAGCCGCAGATGATCAGCTTAGGCCGATGCTGCAAAGCCAGATCCCGCACTTGGTCAAAATCAATCCGCTCCGTCTGCGGATGCACCCCGTAGTGCACCACGCGGAACCACTTGCCGGAGACATTCACCGGCGAGCCGTGGGTGAGGTGGCCGCCATGAGACAAATCCATGCCCATGATCGTGTCCCCCGGCTGCAGCAGGGCCAAGAAAACAGCGAAATTGGCCTGCGCCCCGGAGTGGGGTTGCACGTTGGCGTGAGCCGCCCCAAACAGTTGCTTGGCGCGGTCAATGGCCAGTTGTTCAATCTCGTCAATAAACTCGCAGCCGCCGTAGTAGCGCTTGCCCGGCAGCCCTTCTGCATACTTGTTGGTGAGCACCGAGCCCTGGGCTGCCAAGACGGCAGGAGAGGTGAAGTTCTCGCTGGCAATCATCTCCAGGTGATCCCGCTGCCGGTTGAGCTCTTGCTGGATCAGGCGGTAAACAACGGGATCCGTTTCCGCCAGGATGGCCAAGCTATCCCGTGAGGTGGTCAGACTTTGTGGAGCAGCTACCATGATGACGCCAAGACCGAACTTCGCAGGAGGAATGGGCAAGAACTGCTTCGCCGTCGCGACGGCGTTGCGGAGCAACATCGTAGCATGACCCGCAAACCAGCAGCGCAGGCCCCGGCCTTTCTGCCTGGGGTAAAACCCCAAAACTGAGAAAGAATCCCTTGCTTTAGGGGTGGGGAGAATGTCAGTCGCGACAGCGTTGCGGAGCAACATCGATCCAAGCAGAGGATCTGGGAGCCACGGTCAAGCGGGATGGGCAAGGGCTGCTTTGTAAAGAATGTTGAGCTTTTCTTCTCGGTGTCAAGGCTACCCCTCAAGCTACGGTAGAGTGAGGGGGCTGACTTTTGTGCAATTCCACTGTTAGGGAGTTGGTTATGACGGACGCACAAGTTTTCACCATCCTGGCGATTGCCTTGGTGCCGGCAGTGATGGCTCTGCTTTTGGGATCCGCCCTGGCCCGCAGCTAAAGCTCCTGCATCTCCCAAAAAGTGCCTCTGGATCCCTTCGGCCTGCCCCGTCACGACAGTGTTGCGGAGTAATAAGGCAGGCTTTTTTCTTTATCAAGGAATGGAAAGTGTGGCTTGCGCTGCTGCACTCCTTCGGTTGTCCTGCCGTTGTTGGCTAAAGTTGGATTGATAAGGAGCACTCCCGGCAGCCAAGCAACTTGAGCCAGGTGGATCTACAGCGGCTTCAGCGCGCCCTTTCCCTAGAAGCAGAGGTGGGGTTTACCGACCTGCGGGGGCGAGAGCAGACCTTCTCCCAATTTTTGGGGAGTGTGTTCGGACAGGATCCCCCCTCTGACTGGGTGCTGAATGGAGATGACCGGCGGCGATGGAAAGAACTGGGATCCCGCTATACCCTGTATTCCGAGCTGGAGCTGCCCGAACGCCAGCACCTGGTGGCCGAAACCCGCCGCTGGCTGGAGCGAGTCCGACGTCAGCAAGAGCTGTCCCGACCGAGTTCCCACCAACCTGGCTCGTTTGCAGCCTCGTTGCCACAGCGCTCTGGTTTCCCTGCCGTAGGCGTAGCAACAACCCCCCCAGAGGCAGGGCGGAGCACGATTTCCCCATCTCTCCCTGCCGGCCTCAGCCTGGAGCAGCCGCTGCAGTTTCTCAAAGGGATTGGTCCCAAGTCGGCGGAGAAACTGGCACAACTGGGCCTACACAGCGTGCGGGATGCCCTCTACTACTTCCCCCGCGACTACCTGGACTATTCCCGGCGGGTGCTCATCCGCCAAGCCAAGGTGGGGGAGACCGTTACCCTTGTAGGGACGGTGAAAAGTTGCAGTTGCTTTACCAGCCCCAAGAATCCCTCGCTGACCATCTTCAACCTAAAGATTGCCGACAAAAGTGGTGTAATTACCCTCAGCCGCTTCTACAGCGGGCGGCAGTTTGCCCAGCGCAGTTGGCAAGCTTCCCTGGAGCGGCAATACCCCAAGGGGGCCCTGGTGGCTGCCAGCGGCCTGGTCAAAAAGGGCCGGTTGGGCCTAACGCTGGATAACCCGCAACTGGAGGTGCTGGGGGGAGAGGGCGAGGAGCTGGACAGGCTGGGCAAGATCTTGCCAGTTTACCCTCTCTCAGAAGGGATCCCCGCCGATCTGGTGCGCAAGGCGGTGCAACTGGCTTTGCCGGCGGCGGCCTTGGTGGAGGATCCCTTGCCGGCGGATCTCAAGCGGCAGTTGCAGCTTTTGGACTTGCCTGTTGCCCTGCAGCAGATCCACTTTCCTGAGACCCGAGAGCTGCTGGCCCAGGCCCGGCGGCGGCTGGTGTTCGATGAGTTTTTCTACCTACAACTAAGCCTATTGCAGCGGCGACACCGCTATCGTGCCCAAGCTCAGGCCATACCTCGTTACCAGCCGGCTAGAGGGGAGCTGTTGGATCGCTTCTACCAAATCCTGCCCTTTCAGCTTACCGCTGCCCAGCAGCGGGCCATCGACGAGATCCTAGCGGATCTGCGGGATCCCTTGCCCATGAACCGCCTCTTGCAGGGAGATGTGGGATCCGGCAAAACCGTGGTGGCGGTGGCAGCTGTGCTGGCAGCCATTCAATCCGGTTGGCAGGCGGCCCTCATGGCTCCCACCGAGGTTTTGGCCGAGCAACACTACCGCAAGTTGGTGGAATGGCTCAGCCAGCTGCAGGTGCCCGTTGAACTGTTGACTGGATCCACGCCCCCTGCTAAGCGCCGGGAGATCCTGCGGCAGTTGCAGACCGGGGAATTGCCCTTGGTGGTGGGCACCCATGCTCTCATCCAGCCGGCAGTGCAGTTTCGCAACCTGGGCTTGGTGGTCATCGACGAGCAGCACCGCTTTGGCGTGGAGCAGCGGGCCGCTCTGCAACAGAAAGGGGATCACCCCGATGTGCTCACTATGACCGCCACCCCCATCCCCCGCACCCTCACCCTGGCCCTGCATGGGGATCTGGATGTTACCCAAATTGACGAGCTGCCGCCGGGGCGCAAGCCCGTGCACACCCTGGTGGCCCGGCCAGGGGATCGCCTGCAGGTGATGCGGCTTATCGAGCGGGAAATTGCCCAAGGGCGGCAGGCCTACGTGGTGCTGCCGTTGATTGAAGAGTCGGAGAAGCTGGATCTCAAATCTGCCATCGAGGAACACCAGCGTCTGCAGGAAAAGGTCTTCCCCCAATTTCGGGTGGGCCTGCTGCACGGGCGCTTGACCAGTAGCGAGAAGGAAGCTGTCATTGCGGCCTTTCGCCGGCGGGAGCTGGATATTCTGGTCTCTACCACGGTGGTGGAGGTGGGGGTAGATGTGCCCAATGCCTCGGTGATGCTGGTGGAGCATGCGGAGCGCTTTGGGCTCTCCCAACTGCACCAACTGCGGGGGCGGGTAGGGCGGGGATCTGACCAGGCCTACTGCATCCTGATGACAGGATCCAAAAGCGAGGAGGCCCTGCGGCGGCTCAAGGTGCTGGAGCAGTCCCACGACGGGTTTTTCATTGCCGAGATGGATCTGCGCTTCCGCGGCCCAGGGGAGGTGATGGGCACCCGCCAGTCGGGGCTACCCGATTTTGCCCTGGCCAGCCTCATGGAGGATCAAGAGGTGCTGCAGCTGGCCCGCCAAGCGGCAGAGCAGCTTATTGTCCAAGACCCCGACCTGAAGCGCTGGCCCCCCTTAAGCCGCATACTGGAAGAGCGTCAGGCCCGTCTCTTGGGCCCTGGGTTGTTGACCTAAGCTAGGGGCAATTGGAGCACTATGCCCTATACTCTCGAAGACTTAAAAGCCCACGGCCTTTCCCCGGCGGAATATCAACAGATCCAGCAGCAGCTGGGCCGGGATCCCAACCCCAACGAGCTGGCCATGTTTGGGGTGATGTGGTCAGAGCACTGCTGCTACAAAAACTCCCGCCCTCTGCTGAAAAACTTTCCCACCACGGGCGAGCGGGTAGTGGTGGGGCCGGGGGAAAATGCCGGCGTAGTGGATCTGGGGGAGGGGGATTGGCTGGCGTTTAAGATCGAGTCCCACAACCATCCTTCGGCAGTGGAGCCCTTCCAGGGGGCAGCTACCGGCGTGGGAGGGATCCTGCGGGATATCTTTACCCTGGGCGCCCGTCCCATTGCCCTCCTCAACTCGCTGCGCTTTGGGCCGCTGACCGATCCCCGCAACCGCCGCCTCATGGCCAGGGTGGTGGAAGGGATCGCCCACTACGGCAACTGTGTTGGGGTGCCCACCGTAGGCGGCGAGGTGGCCGTGGATCCCTGCTACAGCGGCAATCCCTTGGTCAACGTCATGGCCCTGGGGCTGCTGGAGACGCCGGCAGTGGTGAAATCGGCAGCGCGGGGGGTGGGGAACCCGGTCTTGTACGTGGGCGCCACCACCGGGCGGGATGGCATCCGCGGGGCCAGCTTTGCCAGCGCCGAGCTCAAGGAGGATGCGCAGCAGGATCGGCCGGCAGTGCAGGTGGGGGATCCCTTCCTGGGCAAGTGCCTCATCGAGGCCTGTCTGGAGGCCTTTGCCACAGGAGCTGTGGTGGCTGCCCAGGATATGGGGGCAGCCGGGATCACCTGCTCCACCGCGGAGATGGCCGCCAAGGGAGGGGTGGGGATCCGCTTTGACCTCGACCGAGTGCCGGCGCGGGAAAGCGGCATGGCTGCCTGGGAATACCTGCTCTCGGAATCCCAGGAGCGGATGCTGCTGGTGGTGCAAAAAGGCCGCGAGGCGGAGGTGATGGAGATCTTCCACCGCTGGGGTTTGCAAGCTAGTGTGGCCGGGGAAGTCATTGCCGAGCCGCTGGTGGAGATCTGGCACCAGGGATCCTGCGTGGTGCAGGTGCCGGTGCGGGCTTTGGCCGAAGACACCCCCGTCTATGTCCGTCCGGTGTTGCCAGAGCCGCCAGCCTACGTGCAGGCAGCGTGGCAATGGGATCCCGCCACTCTACCCCCTTGTGATTGCCAGGGGATCCACCTCGCTCAGGCAACGCTGGCATGGAAAGAGGTGCTGCTGCAGCTTTTGGCCAGCCCCACCCTAGCCAGCAAAGCCTGGATCTATCGCCAATACGACCACCAGGTGCAAAACAACACCGTCCTTTGGCCGGGCCAGGGAGATGCGGCGGTTATCCGCATCCGTTCCCAAAGGTTTGGCGTGGGCGAGGTGCCGCCCCTGCGAGCTTCCCGCAAGGCCATCGCTGCCACCCTGGATGGCAATGGCCGCTGGGTGTATTTGGATCCCTACGAGGGGGCCAAGGCAGCCGTGGCGGAAGCTGCCCGCAACCTCACCTGTGTGGGGGCCGATCCCCTAGCTGTTACCGATAACCTTAACTTTGGCAATCCCGAAAACCCGGTGGTGTACTGGCAGCTGGCCCTGGCCTGTCGGGGGATTGGAGATGCCTGCCGTGCCCTCGGTACGCCGGTAACGGGGGGAAACGTTTCTCTCTACAACGAGACCCTCACCCCCCAGGGATCGCAGGCTATCTACCCTACCCCTGTCATTGGCATGGTGGGTCTTATTCCCGACTTGAAATGCATCTGTGGCCAGGGGTGGCAGCAAGAAGGGGATCTCATTTACCTCCTGGGATCCCAGGCCCTCACCAGCTTGGGGGGCAGCGAGTATTTGGCGGTCATCCACCAGCAAGTTACGGGCCGGCCCGCGCCAGTGGATCTGGAATTGGAAAAGCGGGTGCAAGCTGCCTGTCGCCATGGAATCCGCCAGGGCTGGGTGCGCTCTGCCCACGACTGCAGCGAGGGGGGATTGGCTGTGGCTTTGGCAGAAGCCTGCTTGAGCGGAGGCCGCGGCGCAACCCTCTCCCTGGCTCCTGGATCCTTGCGCTGGGATCAAGCCCTGTTTGGAGAGGGATCCAGCCGCATCCTGGTTTCTGTGGATCCGGCCCAGCGCTCTGCTTGGGAAGCCTACTTAGAAGCGCAGCTTGCCGGCCAGTGGCAGCTTTTGGGAGAGGTGGGATCCCCTGCGGATCCCCTGCTCTTAAGGACGGCAGAAGAGGATCCCTTACTGGTGGTGTCTTTGGCAGCCATGCAGGCCGCCTACCACGGTGCCTTTTCGGACTAGCTGAGCCTCGGTTGGGAAACCGTTTTCTGCGCCCAGCTCCCTTCTCCCTTGGGGAGAGGGGCCAGAGGTTGGAGAGGACAACATCCTTAGGGGGATTTTTCCTCACACAAATTGGCCTGGATCACCTCTCGATATTGGGACTTGGGCTTAACGCCCACCAACTGGGCCACCAGCGTCTTGTTTTTGAAAAATTGCACCGTCGGGGTGCCCGCCACCCCCCCTGCCTCTGCAATCTCCGGATCTTTCTCAATATCGATCTCCACCACGTGCAGCTTGTCCGAGAACTCATCGATGATCTTGTTCAAGATCGGCTTGAGGGCATGACAAGGGGCACAGGTGGGGGCGGTGTACTTGACCATGAGCAGGCGATCGCTTTCGTGGTAGAGTCGCCGCAGGGCATAGCTCCCCTCATGGCAAGTCTTGCTGAAGTCTAAGTCATCCTGTCCATTCTCCTCAAAGCTGGCCTCCTCAACAGCAGGATCCCCAGCAGACTCTGCCGCAGAAGTCGCAGCAGGGCTGGGTTCAGGATGGCTTTGGGGAAGGACGTGATACTCCTGGGCCAAGCCGTGTTCCGAGAGCCAACGCTCTGCCAACATGGCCGCCATACAGCCAGTGCCGGCAGCGGTAATCGCCTGACGAAACTCGTGATCCTGCACGTCGCCGGCGGCAAACACCCCCTCCACACTGGTGGCCACGGATCCCGGGCGGGTGACGATGTAGCCGACTTCATCCAGTTCCAGTTGTCCTTTGAACAAGTCGGTGTTGGGCTTGTGGCCAATGGCATAAAATAGGCCACCCACTGACATCTCGCGTATTTCGCCGGTTTGGTTGTTCCGCACTTTCACCCCGGTCAGGCGCAGGCCGTCGCCCATCACTTCCACCGCCTCGGTGTTCCAGTGCACAGTGATCTTGGGGTTGTTGAGAACACGATCCTGCATGGCCTTGCTGGCCCGCATTTTGTCGCTGCGCACCAGCATGTGCACGTGGGATCCAAACTTGGTCAGGTAGGTGGCCTCCTCACAGGCAGTATCGCCGCCGCCGATCACCACCAATTCCACCCCTCTGAACATGGGCATAGCCCCATCGCAGACAGCACAAGCTGACATGCCCCGGTTCCAGTAGGTCTCCTCCCCCGGCAGGTGTAGGCGCTTGGCTGTGGCCCCGGTGGCGATGATCAGGCTGTGGGTGCGCAATTCCCGCTCGTCAGAACAGACGACAAAGGGCCGCTGGCTTAAATCCACAAAGGTGACATCTTCGGTGTAAAGTTCTGCCCCCCACCGCTGCGCTTGAGCCCGCATGTTCTTCATCAGTTGGGGGCCGGTGATGCCCTCGGGAAAGCCCGGAAAGTTCTCCACCTCGGTGGTGGTCATCAGTTGCCCGCCCGGGATCCCGCCCGCCTGGAACCCCTCAAACACAACCGGCTTCAGGTTGGCACGCCCAGCGTAAATGGCTGCTGTAAACCCAGCAGGGCCGGAGCCGATAATCACCACATTCTCAACCCGACTTTGCTCTGTCATCCGATGTCTCTCCTTCTGCAATGGGAATAAAAGCCAAACTCATAACGACTACGCTTTAGCTTAACACCCCTTGGCGAACCGGTCGAGGCCGAGGCCTATTAGCCTCATTTTCGCTCGCCTCAGGCCATTGGGGCCTTTTTTGCCCATCCCATAGGGTTATCTCTGCCCAGAGGTTGGCCAAGTGGCGGCCATTGCCCAAGTTTTGGATCCCCAACACCCAATCCCGGTTGACCCAAGCCAGAAGGAAAAGAGGTGTCTGAGATGGCCAGCAATTTGGTCTTGGTCAGAAAGCGGAGCTCAAATGAATTTTGTATCAGAAACTACAAAATACCCGTGTTGGCCTTTCTAGGATGAGTGAGCGTTTTTGGCCTGTCTGGGTCGAAGCGTGGGGATCACCTGCTGGGATCCCATTTGTTTCAGCCACAGTTCCCCCAGTCTTAACCGCAACCCAATCAGGAGAGAGTAATGGCATCCACGCCCCAAGAAGTGCTTCAGATGATCCAGGACAACAACGTCCAGATAGTGGATCTCAAGTTTGTGGATATCTTTGGCACCTGGCAGCATGTTTCCTTCCACACCTCGATGATCAAGGAAGAAACCTTCACCGAGGGGCTTCCCTTTGACGGATCCAGTATCCGGGGCTGGAAAGCGATCAACGAGTCGGACATGTACATGGTGCCGGATCCCAAGACGGCTTGGATTGATCCCTTTCTGGAGGTGCCCACCCTCAGCATAACTTGCAGCATTGTTGAGCCGCGCACTGGCCAGCCCTATAGCCGCTGTCCCCGCAGCCTTGCCGCCCGTGCCGTTGCCTATCTGCAATCGACGGGCATTGCCGATACGGCTTACTTCGGGCCGGAAGCGGAGTTTTTCATTTTTGAGGATGTTCGCTTCGACCAAACCCAAAACTCGGCCTACTACTTCGTGGATTCCATCGAAGGTCGCTGGAACTCGGGCCGCGAGGAGAAAGGTGGCAACCTGGGCTACAAGCCTCGCTACAAAGAGGGCTATTTCCCGGCACCGCCCACCGATGCCCATCAAAACATCCGCACCGAGATGCTGCTGACCATGGGCAAGTTGGGGGTGCCCATCGAGAAGCATCACCACGAGGTGGCTACCGGCGGGCAAGGGGAGTTGGGCTATCGCTTTGCCGATCTGATCACGGCTGCCGACTACATGATGGTTTACAAATACGTGATCCGGAACGTGGCCCGCAAGCACGGCAAAACCGTCACCTTCATGCCCAAGCCCCTATTTAACGACAACGGCACCGGCATGCACACCCACCAGTCCCTCTGGAAGGATGGCCAGCCCCTGTTCTACAGCGAAGGCACCTATGCCAACCTGAGCGAGACAGCTCTCTACTACATCGGTGGCCTGCTCAAGCATGCCCCGGCAATCCTGGCCTTCACCAACCCCACCACCAACTCCTACAAGCGCTTGGTGCCCGGCTTCGAGGCGCCGGTGAACCTGGCTTACTCCCAGGGCAACCGTTCCGCTGCCATTCGCATTCCGGTGACCGGCAACAATCCCAAGGCCAAGCGTCTGGAGTTCCGCTGCCCGGATGCCACCTGCAACCCCTACATCGCCTTTTCGGCCATGCTGATGGCTGGCCTGGACGGGATCAAGAATAAGATCCATCCCGGCGAGCCCTTGGACAAAGATATCTACGATCTGGAGCCGGAAGAGCTGGCCAAGATCCCTTCCACGCCTGGATCCCTGCTGGATGCCCTGGAAAACCTGCAGAAGGATCATGCCTTCTTGCTAGAGGGCGGTGTCTTTACTGAGGATCTGATCCAGACCTATATCGAGTACAAGATCGACAACGAGATCAACCCCATCAATCTGCGGCCTCACCCCTACGAGTTCGCCCTTTACTTCGACGCCTAAGCGGTGTGGCCGATTCTGCAGCGGGATCCCTGATGGGATCCCGTTTTTTTCCGAGGAAATAGCACCCCTCAATTGTGGATCCCTTGGGCAACTTAGCTACTTTTGGTCAACAGCACCTCGTGCCAGCGTTGAAGCGTCCTGTGCCGTCCATCGACCTGAGGAAGCTCAACCCAGAAACCAAAAGGGGATCCCCAGCCGGGATCCCTTCTCGCTGAGCTCATGCCAGAGCATCAACAGTTACGGGCAGATCAGCTCATGCTGACACGGCTACGGTCGTAGTTGAGCCGAAAGGTGGGATGCACTTTTCCTTGGATGCGGTTCCAGAAGTTGCGCACGTTGACATGCAGGCCAATCTGCTCTGTACCGCGGAGCAGCATGGATTGCTGGCGAATCCGAATCAAGCGTTGATGGCTCATCATCAAGCGGCGAGACAGCTCATCCAAGACATGAGAACGGCCATTGGCAGCCACCGGGGCAGATGCCTCTGCCGTCTGAACGGGTTGAGCCGGCCCTTCGGCCGCCTTGAGGTGATGAGCAACACCCCGATAGAGCAGGTCAAGGTTGGTGGGCAAAACCACCGGCTTGCTCAGGTGGCGGAACCGCCAGTCCAGCCCCCGGTAACGACCCCCCACTTTGCCGGGAGAAACCGCTGCAGTTGCAGAAGAGGGGGTGTAATCGACGCCACGGTAAAAGAGTGCCATGATCTTCGCCTCCAATGAGTTGAGTTTTCATCCGTTCGCCTTCTCCCAAGAGAAGCCACACGGTTACCAGAAGAGTTGAGGCGCGTTCCTTCGGGATATCTCCCTACTTCCGTCCTCTGGCCGTGATGTCGCTCTACCTACATTAACGAGCCGCCCAGCACGCGAGAGGATGAACGATTTCTATCTACATTCTGTATTATAAGCTACGGTTTTGAGGTATTGCCAGCAAGTTTTAACAAAAATTTCCACTGAGTTTCTGGCCAGCTTCCTCTAATCGGGACTAGTCAGCCGGGATCCCTGGGGGAAGTAAGGTGCAGGGCTTGGGGCCAGGTTCTCCACTCTGTCCGAGATGCCAGAGGAAGCATTATCGTGGAAGAATCCTCAGGATTGGCTACAAAAGTTCACATTCCTTGGTGGGTGCCCTGTGCAGGAAGACTTTCGTCTGATTTTGGACATTGTGACGGTATTGGCGGCAGCGGCAGCAGGTGGATTCTTGGCTTCGCTGCTGAGGCAGCCGGTGTTGCTCGGCTACTTACTGGCCGGGATCTTGGTGGGGCCAACCGGGTTGGGGTGGATCAAAGAGTTGGTTCAGGTGGAAACCTTGGCCCAGTTTGGGGTGACCTTTTTGCTGTTCACCTTGGGGGTGGAGTTTTCCCTGAAAGAATTGCGCAAAGTGCGGGGGATCGCCGTTGGCGGAGGCATTTTGCAAATTGGCCTGACGATTTTGATCACGGCGGTGCTGGCGGTGGTCAGCGGCTGGTTGACGCCGGTGCAAGGGATCTTTTTGGGGGCCGTGCTCTCCTTGTCTTCCACGGCGGTGGTGCTGAAAAGTCTCACTGAGACCAACCAAATGGGCACTCCCCAAGCCCAGGCCATGCTGGGGATCCTGATTGTGCAAGATTTGGCGGTGGGGCTGATGTTGGCGGTGTTGCCGGCTTTGGATTGTCCCTTGCCGGAGCTGGCGGGATCCCTGGTCAAGTCGGTAGCGGAAATTGGCCTGGTGGGGCTGGGGGCAGTGGTGAGTGGCATTTGGCTCGTTCCGGCCTTCTTGCGGCTTTTGGCTCAGCAGGAGAGCAAAGAGGTGTTTTTGCTGGGGGTGATCAGCCTCTGCGTGGGGATTGCCCTGTTGACGGAGCGGCTGGGCATTTCCAGCGAGATTGGGGCCTTCATTGCCGGGCTGATGATCTCGGAGGTGGAATACGCCGACCAAACCCTGGACTATGTGGAGCCTTTGCGAGATGTGTTTGCCGCTCTCTTTTTTGCGGCCATCGGCATGCTCATCGATCCCAGCTTTATCCTCGGCCATCTGTTGCTGATCCTGGGGCTGGTGGGGCTGGTGATGGTGGGCAAGTTTTGCATCGTGGCTCCCTTGGCGCGGCTGTTTGGTTACACTCTGCCGGCAGCGGTGGTGGTGGGGCTGGGCCTATCGCAAATCGGCGAATTCTCCTTTGTGCTGGCCAGCGAGGGGCAGGCTTTGGGGTTGGTGTCGCGGCAGATCTATTTGTTGATTGTCAGCACTACAGCCGTTACCCTTCTGCTCACCCCCTTTCTGCTGAGGGGCGCTCCTCGACTGTTTTCCGGGCTACACGGGATCCCCTTCTTGGCCCGCTGGTTGGAATCGGGCGAGCGGCCCCGCGCTTTGGCCCCCGATGCTCCTCAACAGGGGCACGTGGTGGTGTGCGGCTATGGGCAGGTGGGGCAAGACATTGTGCGCATTCTCGAAGCCCGTCGTCACCCCCTCTTGGTTATCGATCAGTCAGAACGGGTGATCCAACACCTGCGTTCCCGTGGGATCCCTTACCTCTACGGAAATGCGGCCAGCCCGTTGGTGCTGGAGAAAGCTGGCCTGCCCCAGGCCCGCGCTCTGGTCATTGCCCTGCCGGATCGCATGAGCATCCGCCTCTGCCTGAAACGAGCTCTGGAGTTGGCGCCGCGATTGGATGTGGTGGTGCGAGCTACCGACAAGGAAGACATCGAACAGCTCTATCAGTTGGGGGCCAGAGAAGTCGTCCATCCCGAATTCGAGGCCAGCTTGGGTCTGTGCAGCCATGTGTTGCTGGAGTTGGGAGAACCCCCAGACATCATTCAGCAGGAGATCCTGGCCATTCGCAGCAGCCACTACCGCGATCTGCGCCCTCTCCACCCCAGTTGTCTGATCCCCGCGCCTGTCAGTTGGCTGACACCGCCGGCCCCACCTCCCTCTCCCCCCCTCCCCGCCAATGCCAACGGCAGCCACGACAGCCACCCACCTGAGTCTGTGCTGGCCTGGTGGGAACGCTGGCAGCGGCCTGTTCAACCCGAATGGGCAGGGATCCCTGGCTCTGCCGAGTAGAGATTTGCACCTCAATCTTCGTAGTATCCTGCAAACTGGAGGTGTGGCCACCGCAAGTTGAAAGCCTGGAGACAGTTCCCGCTGCCTTCGCGGATGGAGACGCTGGGAGGTTTTCCAGAGGCAACGGAAAGGGTCCCCGGCGTTGCTCGGCACCTTGGGGGAGGGGGTGCCACATCTTTTTTGGGCCTAGCTTGCCATGCCGACCGTTAACTATCTGCGCATCAGCTTGATCGATCGCTGCAATTTCCGCTGCCAGTACTGCATGCCTGACGAGGCGGAGTTGACGTGGCTGCAAGCCCCAGAGCGTTTAACGGATGAGGAAATCCTCACGTTGGTTCGAGAGGTGTTTTTGCCGTTGGGGATCGATTGCTTTCGCCTCACCGGCGGCGAACCCCTGCTCAGGCCGGGGCTGGAGCACCTCATCCGGGCTCTATGCAGCCTGCCTGGGGTGAGAGATGTGGCCCTTACCACCAACGGCTTCAACCTCAGCCAAAAAGCTCAACTCCTCTATGAAGCGGGGTTGCGCCGCATCAACATCAGCTTTGATTCCCTCAACCCCGAGACCTTTCGACTGATCACGGGGCGGGATCGCTGGCGGCAGGTCTGGGCCGGGATCCAAGTTGCCCACCAAGTGGGGTTTGATCCCCTCAAGTTGAATGTGGTGGTGATCCCTGGGCTCAACGAATCGGAAGTGGAAGATCTGGCTGCCCTTACTCTGGAGCGACAATGGCATGTGCGCTTCATCGAGTTTATGCCCATTGGCAATGCCGCCCTCTTTCAGCAGGCCGGCTGGGTGGAGTCTGAGGTGCTGCGACAGCGAATTCGCGCTCGCTTTGGCCTGGAACCTGGGTTTGTGGCCGGCAATGGGCCGGCGGATGTGTTTCGAATCCCGGGGGCAAAAGGCACCTTGGGCTTTATCAGCCAGATGTCGGAGTGCTTTTGTGATCGATGCAACCGCATGCGGCTATCCAGCGACGGTTGGCTGCGCCCTTGCCTGCTCAACGAATCCGGCCAAATCAACCTGCGGGATCCGCTGCGAGCTGGGATCCCTGCCGAAAGGCTAAGGCAGCAGGTGCGGGAATTGCTGGACATCAAGCCGGATATCAACTTCAAAGGGCGGGACACCGGCAGCCAGGGATCCTACCGGCGCACCATGTCTCAGATTGGCGGCTAGCGGGGATAAGGGATCCGCAAAAGCTGGTTGACCGGTGGGTGGGCCACCTGCAACTGTTTCCCATCTGGCCACTGGATCTGGATTTCCTTGACCCCTGTTTCGGATCCCAGGCCAAAGTGGGCCACCGGCTCCATCTGACAGAGGTAGCCGCTGCCGGCGTCGATGGCCTGGATCTGGGTACGGGTGGAGGTGAGCAGCCTTACCAACGCGCCGCGGGCCGGGGCTCCCTGGCGGGTGAGGGGCAGAACCCTCAGCCAGTTGTTGGCATTGGCCTGAGGGCGATAGAAGCTGAGAGGCTGGGCGCCAGACTCCCCATGGGCAATCAACAATTCCAGACGACCATCCCCATCCACATCGGCCACTGCTGCTCCTGTCCCCAATCCCTGGGGCTCGGCAGCATCTCCAATGTCAATGGCTTGCCAACGGCCTGAGCGCCAAGCAAACAGACGGTTGGGCTCGCCGATGTTGTTGAAAAACAGCTCTGGGTAGCCGTCGTTGTCGAAGTCGGCAGCGATGACTGTGCGAATGCGGGAGGGCCTAGCCAACTCCGGGGGGGCTACATCCTTAAAAAAACCGTCGGGGGTCTGGATCCAGAGGCGATGGGGGCCTTCCCAGTTGCCATAGAGCAAATCCAGCCGTCCATCCCCATCCAGATCCACCGCCGCCACGCCACGTCCGTGCTCGTCCGGATCCGCCAGGCCCACCTCAGCGGCAATCTCTTCAAAGGTGCCATCCCCCCGGTTGCGAAACAGAAAGTTGGGCCCCTGCTCATTGACGGCAAAAATGTCCATCCGCTGCGAGACCAAGGGCAAGGCCACCAACCCCCGCCCGCCCGTCACCCGATTGAGTCTCGCTTCTGGCGCCACATCGGCGATCATTTGGTTAGGGCCCAACTCGTAGAGGCGCATAGGGCCGCCGTAGTTGGCTACGAAAAATCCATAGCTCCCCTGGCCAAGACGATCCACACAGGCTACAGAGCGACCTGCCGTCAAGTTGAGGGCATCTTGGTTTTGCGGCAGGGAGAACAGGTCCACCCAGGCGGATCCCTGCCAGTCGAAGAGGCGATCCCCAAAGCGCTTGCGCCCGCCGAAGGTATCGGTGTTCAAGACATAAAGTTCTTCCTGCCCGTCCCCGTCAAAGTCGGCGGCAGCCACCCCAATTGCCATGCGCCCTGCATCGGCCAGGGTGTCGTCTGCTTGATCCACCAAGGTTTGCCCATCCCACTTCAAGACTCGATTGGAGCCGCGGAACCCGCACACAAACAGCTCAAAGGCCCCATCCCGATCCAAATCGCAAGCGGCAACCCCGTAGAAAAGGGCAGGTGGGTTAAAGCGGATCTGCGAGCTGCAATCTTGGAACATGGGGATCCCATCGGAGAACAATAGGAACTGGTGGAGCTTCCAGCTCTGATGGTATGCTGGATCTTCGCTGGAACTTCCCCTTCAACCATGCCACGCATCAAATCTGCCATCAAGCGCGTTCAGATCGCAGAGCGTAATCGGCTGCGCAATAAAGCCACCAAAGCCATGGTGCGCGCTCTGATGAAGAAAGTGATCTCCCTCTCAACTGCCTATGCCGCCAACCCACAGCAAGAAACTCTGCAGGAAATCCAGGCGGCGATGAGTGCTGCTTTCAGCCGCATTGATAAAGCTGCCAAAACCGGCGTCCTGCACAAAAACACAGCCGCTCGTCGTAAGGCTCGGCTGGCCCGGATTGTGAAGCTATCTGTGGCTTCCTCGGAAAAATCCCAGGCTGAGGCTTTGGTTGAGCATGGTTGAATTCTCCTGCTGCTTCGGAAGTGGTGCTTGTGCGGGATTTCAGCCGCACGCAAACGAGATTTTGCCTCGGTGCCGGCAGGGATCCCAAGTGGCAGCCAAAACCTAATCTTGAGTATCCAACCTGCGCACCAACCAGCGCCGCAGCGGATGCCACACCGGCAAGGACAGGATCCAGCGGGATTGCTGCTCCAGCATGAGACGCTCCACCGGATACAGGCCGAACAGCTCATAGCGGCTTTGGGCGATCAGGATCCCCATCGTGAAGCTGACACAGAGCAACAACCCCAAAGTCGGCCATCCTGGGCGGTGAAACAAGGCATATCGCAGGCCCGTCCAAGTAAAGTAATCCCACAGGCGGGCTATATCCGCTCGCAAAGCCCAGAGACTGGGGATCCCGACCACCAGCCACAACAGGCCCAGAAAGATGAAGCTACCACCGTGATAGAGGCGCAGCAGACGCTTGGCTGCCGGAGACAGAGCTTGAGTGCCGGAAGAAGCTTTCTTTCGCCCAACTGAGCCAGGATCAGGGAGCAAGGGCATGGGGATCCCAATTTTCGACACCTCAACACCCATTTTGGACTTATCTCCGACCCAATAGCTCGGTTGCATGGGATCCTCGAACTCAAACGAGTACTTTTCTGCTTTCGGCTCGCCCATTTTAAGGGATCGATGCACAGGGAGCCCAGTTGTGGCTCTCCCGCTGCACAGCGCCATCCAAAAAGGCACTGATCAAAGCATCTGCTCAAAGCATCTGCCGTCTGCAAGTCTTCCTTATCCGTACAGTCAAGTTTCCTGAGAGACGCCCAGACGTCCCGTTCCAAGAGCTTGGTAGACGATCTCTTTGACGTTCATATCCTGAGCGAAAACCAACATTCCCATGGTGAAGGGATCCCGACCCGGCTCCCTAAGCCAAACCGCGCAATTTGCCCAAGCAACAATGCAGAACTCAAGGTCAGAGGCAGGTTGGTCGGGGTCAGAGAATGGGAACTTGGTCGGGGATATAATGGCTCTGCATCCTTTTCTTCGGCCTTGCTAGCTCAATGGATAGAGCACCGACCTTCTAAGTCGATGGTTGCAGGTTCGAGTCCTGCGCAAGGCGCTGCCCTTGCCCTCTAAGCCTTGCTTGGGGTTTCCGACAAGCTGCCCTGATGGGGGCACCACATCTGAACCATCACCTGCCGAGAGTGGCTTTCTACCCGCAGGGATCCCTGCAGCAGCTCCACTGCCTTTTGAACCAGCGATAGACCCAAGCCCGTTCCCCCGGCGTTGCGGCAATCCAACTGGGGGAGGCGATAGAACTTTTCAAAAAGGCGGGGCAACGCTTCTGCAGGAATTTCCACCCCTGTATTGCGCACCGTGATCAGCCAGCCGAAGCGGCCATTTGAGCTAGCTTGGTTCACGCTCAGATAGATGCTTTCTCCAGGGGGGGTGTACTTACACGCATTGTTTAAAAGCTCGCTGACCACCCGCGACAAGAGGCTCTCATCCGTGCAGAGGGGCCAAAGGTCGGGATCCCATTCCACCTGGAACTGTTGGCCTTGCTGCGCAGCCCGCAGCCGGAAGGGCTCGGCAAGATTGGGGATCCATTCCTGGGGAGATAAACAGGTAAGTCTGAGGACTTTGTTTCCGGATTCGAGGGCTTGCAATTCCAACAGGTCGTTGATTAACTCCAGCTCGCGGTTGGTCTCCATCTCCAAAATTTGAAAGTAGCGCCTTTCCCGCTCAGTTAGGTTGGCTTTAGATAGAAACCCAATAGCCAGCTTCATGTTGGTGAGAGGTGTGCGCATTTCGTGGGAGACCATGTGCAGAAACTCATCTTTGAGTTGGTTGAGCTCCTGCAACTGCCGCACCTGACGCTGGATCGTTTGATAAAGACGTGCTTGGCGAATGGCGATGGCACATTGGCCGGCTACCCGTTGGATGAGCTGTTGTTCCCGCTCGGTAAATATCTGCCCCGGTGGACGGGAGCCACAAATATTCCCCAAAACAAGCAGTTCCTCGTGTTGAGCTGTCAGATCCCTTTTGTCGCAAATGGGAGCGATGATCAGGGTGTAGCGGTCGTGGTTGGGCCAGCAGGGGTGATGGAAGTTGCTCAATTGGCAGAGCTGTCCGCGCTGGAGCTGACGAAGCACATGGGCGAAATCCGCAAACGAAACCTCCAGGGGGAAGCGCCGGATCCCTTCTCCGGCCAAATAGTCCACCGCCAAAACGCTGACCTGCCGCTCTGGGTCATACAGGGCAATGGCGCAATTGGATAGGTTCAAGCTGAGGGCCAGTTCTCGGGCTACCGTTTCCAAGATTTTTTGTTCGTCCAAGGTGGATCGAATTTCTTCGGTGATGAGCTGGAGTAGCGCTTCGTCGTTGTAAGCTTGTTCGAGCTCTGCATTGCGCACCCGCACTTGGTAATCCAATTCGGCATTGGCCTGCTGCAGCTTTTGATAAAGCTCTGCCTGCTGAATGGCCACCGCCAGGTGCTCCCCGATAGCCTTGGCCAGCTCGATCTCATCGGTTTGCCAATCCGGATCTGAGGTCAGGCGCCGCAGCGATAGCCCGCCCCACATTTGTTCCTGACAAGCCACCGGGATCACCAGCCAAGGGCCCAGTTGGTATTCTCGCTTCTCATAAATGGCAAAGGGATCGGCAATCTGCTCCGGATCCTGGACATGAAAAATTTGCAGCCGTTTCAAATGATCGAAAACCATAAAATCCCTGCTATCCGGCAGTCGCAGGTTCAGATTGTTGGGCAAATTAGGAAATCGGCTATGGCTGGCAATGCCCAACCACACGGCCTCAGCGGGCAGGTACTGATAAAGGGTAACTCGTGCTGCCTGCAACACTGCCCCCACTTCCCGCACCGCCACATCAAATAGGGTGGGTAAGTCCAGAGAGGTGTTGATGGCCTGAATGAGCTGATTAAACAGTCTTTCTCGCTGCAATTGCCGCTGCAGTTTCAGCTCAGCTTGCTTGCGAGGGGTGATGTTTCTGATGATCACCAGCACTTGATCTTCCCCAAAGGGAACGATGCGGGCCTGGCGATATTGGGGCTGAGGGGATCCCTCTGGGCAGGGGTATTCGATCTCTTGAGCTTGCCGGGTTGCCAAGGCCAGCTCCAGATGCTCGCGAATGGCTTGGGCTATGGGTTCCGCCCCACCGGTGCAACCGGTATCAGGAAACAGCTCTTCAGGAGTTTTGCCCAGGTAGTAGGCAGGGGGATGGGGGACAGAAAAATGGCTGGGCGGCTTGAACTCCAGACAGCGGCCCTGGCGATCCAGACAAAGCAGCATGTCGGGCAGGGCTTCCAGGAGCTGGCGATAGTGGCGCTCTCGCTCGGCCAAGGTGGCCTCTAGTTGCTTGCGCTCGCTGATATCCAGGGTCACCCCGACAACCTGGCCGGGATCCCCTTTCGGCCCCAAGAGCACAATCCCCTGGGAAAGCTGCCAGCGCATCTGGCCGTCGGCCTGGTAAACCCGATATTCCACCGAAAAGTTGGGATCCCCCTCTACCGCCCTGGGCCCAGCCGTCTGCAAAGCTTCTTTCACCCTTTGGCGATCTTCCGGGTGAACGCGCTGCAAAAACACTTCCAGGGTGAGATCTTGGCCGGGATCCAGCCCGTATTTGGCCTTGCACTGGGGAGAAGCACTCAACTCCCAGGTGCGCAGATCCAGTTGCCAATAGCCCAGTTGGGTGGCTTCTAAGGCCAAATAGAGATGCTCTGGATAAAAGCTGCCGTCTCCTGGCCGCACCGGCACCAGGCGGTATCGAGTTGAAGCCATCTCCCTCACCAGATTCTATGAGCCCTGCCTCATTGTGGACAATTTTCAGAGAACCTGGGAGATCCTATTGAGCTGGACTTCAACTTCACGGGGAGAAGGCCTAGGGTCACACCCTGCTGATGCGACCGGGAGGCTTTGGGCCGGGCTTGTGGGAAAGGGGGGTGCCTCTGCTATAGTGATGGTCGGTTGCGTTTCGGATCCCAAGTGGTGGGATCCCCCTGGCAGGTAGGGTTAGGGCAGGCTTCGAGATGTCTTTGCGCTCTTGCGAGAGTTGACGTTGCGTTGAGCTTTCTCGGTGTGATCCTGCCCTTAGCCTGCGTGAAGCGTTTCTTCTTTTTTATGCTTTCCTGTGCAACGTTGAGCCTGACGTTTAATCACAGAAAACTTCTCCTGCTCTCGAGTTTGGGTTTATCTGTAGTAAGACCTGTATTCAGATTTTCCCGATGGGTTGACGGTTTCCTGTTCGCCCTGGCGCGGCTTCTCAAGGTGCCGTTGCCCTCTTCATTTGGTTAGCGGACGGGGAAACAGAAGATTGCTAGATCTGGACAATTAGCAGGGCCGAGGTTGTCTTCACTTCCTTGGGCTTTGGCTTAAGTTTTCCTTTCCCCGGGTATCTCTTGCAAAGTTGCCCGATGTTGGCGATGGCAACAGGATAGTCTGTTTAGCCTGCTGTTAGGTTTTCTGGATTCTCTGAGTTGGGTTGATGGGCTGGCCCGCGGCATGGCGAGCGAAGGGATCCCTTTGACCTTTCTCAGCAGACTTCTCCCTATTTTTTCCTAGCTCAACTCAATCATTTTCCAACCGAAGAATTCAAGGTTATTGCTGTGGTTTGTAAAGTTTCTCCCAGTTTGCATCGACAGCATCAGTCGAGCGAACCTGCGTTGTCCCAAGGCCACCCCTTGGATCCCCTCAGTGCTGAGGAGATGCGGCAGGTGGTGCAGATCCTGCGCCGGCAACGGCCCCTCAGTTCTCAGGGGCGCTTTGTAACCATCCAGCTACAAGAGCCGGAGCGGCCTTGGATGGAAGCGTGGCAGCCGGGGCAGCCGTGGGATCGGCAGGCTTTCGTGGTGCTGTTGGATCCGGCCAGTGGCAACACCTACGAAGCCGTGGTCTCTCTGTCAACACAGCAGGTGCGCTCTTGGCAGCTCATTGCGGGCGTGCAGCCCCCTCTGCTCGACGATGAGGTGTACGCCTGCGACCGCCTGCTCAAGGAGGATCCCCAATTTTTGGCGGCTCTGCAGCGGCGGGGGATTGCCGATGTGGATTTGGTGATGGTGGACTACTGGACGGTGGGCTACTTCGGGATCCCGGAAGAAGAAGGGCGGCGGCTGGTGCGAGGCTTTTGTTTCCTACGTACTTCCCCTTGCGACAACGGCTATGCCCGCCCCATCGAGGGGCTCTACCCCTGGATTGACCTCAACCGCATGCAAGTCGTCAAGGTGGAGGATCGGGGTCTGTGGCCCTTGCCGCCGGAGTCCGGTAACTTCGACGAGCTGTTTTTCAAAGATTTTCGCCAAGACTTGAAGCCGCTAGAAATCACTCAGCCCCAAGGGGTGAGCTTCCAGGTGGACGGCCACCACATCCGCTGGCAGAAGTGGGATCTGCGCATCAGCTTTAACCCGCGAGAGGGGCTCGTCCTCCACCAGGTGAGCTACGAGGATCAAGGCCGCCTTCGCCCCATTCTCTACCGCGCCTCGGTAGCCGAGATGGTGGTGCCCTACGGGGATCCGCGGGATCCCCACTGTCGCAAAAATGCCTTTGATGTGGGGGAATACGGCATTGGCATGCAGGCCAACTCCCTGCGGCTGGGCTGCGACTGTCTGGGGGAAATCTACTACTTCGATGCCTGGCTGCCCACCAACAGCGGTGAGCCCATGCTTTTGAAAAATGCCGTCTGCATGCACGAGGAGGATTTTGGCATCCTTTGGAAGCACACCGACTGGCGCACGGAACGGGCGCAGGTGCGGCGCTCGCGGCGGTTGGTGCTTTCCTTTTTCACCACCATTGGCAACTACGACTACGGCTTTTTCTGGTACTTCTACCAGGATGGCACGCTGGAGTTTGAAGCCAAGCTCACCGGCATCATCAACACTTGCGCCACGTTGCCGGGGGAAGAGCCGGAGTTTGGCGTCTTGGTGGCACCCCAATTGTCTGGCCTCAACCACCAGCACTTTTTCACTGTCCGCCTCGATATGGCGGTGGATGGGCCGTGCAACTCCCTCTATGAAGTGCATGCAGAACCTCTGCCTCTGGGGCCGGATAACCCTCACGGCAACGCCTTTCGCGCCCGCTCCACCCTGCTCAAAACCGAGCAGGAGGCTAAGCAAACGGTGGATCCCTTGCGGGGCCGCTATTGGAAGATTGTCAACCCCAATCGCCACAACCGCCTGGGACAGCCGGTGGCCTACAAACTGATGCCGGGGGAAAACGTCCAGCTTTTGGCCCACCCCGACTCTTGGCTGTACCGACGGGCAGGATACCTGGCCCACCACCTCTGGGCCACGCCCTACCATCCCGGCGAGAAGTTCCCAGCAGGGGACTACCCCAACCAACACCCCGGTGGCGAAGGGCTGGTGAAATGGACGCAAGCGAACCGCTCCCTGGAAAACACCCGCCTGGTGCTCTGGTATAGCTTTGGCTGCAATCACTTCCCCCGCACCGAGGACTGGCCGGTGATGCCGGTTAGCTACATCGGCTTTATGCTCAAGCCCCTGGGCTTCTTTGAGTGCAACCCGGCTCTGGATGTGCCTCCTCCCCCGCCGAAGACCAAAGGCTGCTGCAGCTTTATTGACTACCCCCCTGCCTAGAGGGCGAGGATTCTTTCAAGTGCGAACAGCTTGGGCGCGACAGGAGTGAGAGGGGAGGCACTCTTCGCCCACGGGGCTTGAGACCTGGTTTCTGGGTCACCGTAGCAGGTGCCTTCCATTGCTCAGCCCCGGTCTTTGGTGCTGGGCAAAAGCTCTGCTCACATCTGCTCAGATTGAGAGTTCACAAGCTGCTGCGAATCACAAACGAGTAGTTGCTGCCCGGTTCCAGCAGATAGTCGGATTTTTCCAGAAAACGGCTCAAGGGCTCGCAAATCAAAGCCCGCCCCACAGAGGGTTCCACTCTGAGCTCTCCGGCCCGAAAGCGCCAGCAAAAGCGCCAAGCCCAACCATTGGCGTTGACTTCCCCCTCAATGGCACCCTCTTGCCAAGAGCGGCGGGTAATTTGGATATGGGCAGTGGTTTGAGGCAGTCGGCTCATCCGGCATCTCCCGACGGGATCCCTTGTAGGGTAGCGCGTGGCTCCCTCGCTGCCGCCAGCAGGTCGAGTATGGCGAGTGAGGCAGCAGGAGCTCAACCCGTGGGGAGGGATCCCGTACACAGGGTCAGTTCTTTCGATCTTCTGAGAGCGGCTGCAACAAACCCCCCAGGGTAGGGGGGCTGTTTCCTGAGCTCCTGCTAATAGGAAAAGCTGGCCAGAAGCTAGCGAGCGGCAGTTGCAAGGGTCTTCGAGGATTTTTTCTCCGGCTTCTCAGCCGCAACCTCTGCTAACAAAGCTCGCAGGCTGGGAAAAAGGAAGTGGTTCTCCTCGACATATTGCGCGCCGAACAACCCCTTCTCCGCCCAAAAAAACCGATCAACGGTATGCTCATTTCGCCGCACCAAAATCAGCGCGGGGGGCTGAATAGACTTCTCCTGAATATATTTTCGAGCAGCGGTTACAGACTTCTCCTCACCACTGTCCAGATTAAATTGAGGAATGTGATCTAAAATTTTGCGCCCTTCCAGACGACGGCGGCTCTTACGCTTTCTTCTCCTAACCAATGTAAGCCTCCTGTAGAAGGATGACCGAACAACCGCAACCGCAAAGAATATATCAGCGCTGCTTAAGAAAAGCAATAACTTTTACCCATTTTTGTTATCATCTTTTACAAAGGCGATAAAAACAGAAACTACCCCCAACGCCCCCGAAGGGCTAGCTATGGGCGCGCCCTAAAAAATCCAATCAGAGACCCCGCAAAGACCGCCTATAAAAAGGGCCGGCGACTGGGCGCTCGCTAGGTTGACCCTTTATGTTGACCGTTTATATTGATGCTAGGTTGACCGTTGACATTGATGGGAATCCAGTGGCTCTGACGCCTACAAAGAAAGTCAGGTGCCGACGTACGATATCCTCATCAAGTTTGCCCTCAAGTTTAACATTAACAGAAACGATACTCAACAGAACATATACCTAAACTCAGATTTAAGAGGCTCCTCCTTGGGTTGAGGTGCTGAGTCAATTGCAAGTCTGAAGCTGCTTAACTGCCGAGAAAGAAGGGCACTCCAGTGCCAGGCTAGCCTCGAACAGTGCACTATAAGTATATTAGCTAAGTCTACAACCAACTTCTTGTTTCTACAAGAGATCCCCAGCATGTCCACACAGCCCTTTCGCGAGTTCATCCTGGGAGCCCTGGAGTGAGGAGTTCTGGTACCGTAGGGATTGGATAGATCCCGCGCCAGGTGACCGGCAAGCTGGAATGGGCTTGATGGGCTGCCAGGACTGCGCTGAACCGATTAGACGGAATTCAGGCATCTTGCTAGCCTTACTTCAGGCTTGGCTGCGCCTCAAGGACTTAAGTCTATTTGGGTTTATCTTGTCTGGGTCTAGGGAGTTTTGGGCATGATGAAATTTGGATTGCTGATGGGTCTGGGACTCAGCCTGGGATCCCTGCCGGTTTGGGCACAGGGAGCAACCCCGCTGCCTAGCCCTGCTGCCACTGCTTCTCCGACTTCGGGGGGGGCTCCGGCCACAGCAACTCCCAGCCCTCTAGCATCTCCGACTCTAACCCCAGAGCAAGTCACCGATGCCCAGGTGGAACAGTTGGTGCGGATTTTGTTGGAGTTGGATCCCCTGATCCGGGAAGCGAGCGCCCAACTGCGGGAAACCCAGAACGAGGAGGAGTACGAGCAAATTATGCAGCGCACAGAAACCCAAGCCAGCCGCATTGTCGAGGAGCAAGGGCTGACAGTGCTTCAATACCGCGAATTGATGACCTTGGCCAACGAAAATCCTGTTCTCAACCAGCGGGTTCGGGCCCGCTTGCAAGAAGTTTTGCAGGAAGGAGAAGCTTCCAACTCTCCAAAGCCGGCCACCCCGACGCCTACACCCTAGGCTGAGCTGGCTTGCCTTGGCCAAAGACAGGGAGAACCCGAGGCAGCCGCAAAGTAAAACAGGTGCGATTGGCCTCGCTGTTGAGGTGAATGCTTCCTTGCAACAGGCTTACCCGCTGCCGCACAAGGGCCAACCCCAACCCTGTCCCCCCTTGCCGCCAGGGATCCACGCTGGGCACCCGATAGAACTTCTCGAATACCCGCTTTTGTTCTTCCAAGGGAATGGTTACGCCGGTGTTGAGGACTTGGATGTCCAGGTGGTCGGAATGGCAGGTGGCCTGAAGGCTGATCAGGTGCCCAGCAGGGGTGAATTTACATGCATTTTTCAGCAATTCCGCCAGCACCGACTTTAGCACTCCCGGCAGGGTAAAAATGGCAGGCAGTCCTGAAGGGATCCCAAGGCTGAAGCGCTGATGGCGGCTATGGGCCTCCTGAGCAAAGGGCTCCGCGATCTGGGGCAACCACTCTTGCAGCTCCAACCAGCAGGGCCGCTGTGAACCGTTCGCGTTAGCGGGACGGAGTCCCTTGAGCACCTCTAACTGCTGCAGTTCCAGCAGATCCTCGACCAGTCTGATCTCCCGCTCACATTCGTTGTCCAACACCTTCAAGTACTGAGAGATTTTGGCCGGATCCGGGGATCTGGGAGCGCCCTGGGCAGGCAGCAGGACGGAGCTGAGCAGGCGGATGGCCATTTTCATGTTGGAAAGAGGGGTGCGCAGCTCGTGGGACACCGTGCTAAGGAAGTCATCTTTCAGGCAATCCAGCCGATGCAATTCCTGTATCTGGCGATCCAGTTGGGCGGTGCGGGCCTGTACCTTTTCTTCCAGGGTGCGGTTCAGCTCCTGAACCTGTTGGAGCAATTCCGCCTGCCGAATGGCGATGGAGAGGTGATCGGCCAGGGCCAAGATCAGATCCTGATTGGTGGCCAGCCAACCGGGACGTGCTGTTTTCAGCTAGAACCCGCAGGAGCCCCGCACTCTATTAGTGGCTAGTGACTAGTGGCTAGTCACTACCCACTCACCACTATCCAGGGTCAGTGCCGGAAGGAATGCGGCCTTCCTTGATGAAGTACAATCGGCGCATGACCCAAGTCCTGACTGTAGCTTGCAAACTCAAGGTGTCCCAGTCGCAAGCTGCAAAATTGGATGCGACAATAGATGCCTTTGTGCAGGCGTTGAACTGGGTGAATCAGAACACACCACAAAAGACAGCCAACGCCGTCAAACTGCAATCCCTTTGCTATATTACCAGATGGTACCTCAAGGCAGCTATCCAGAGTGCAGTCCACAGTGGTGATCGGGGCGGGGCCAGCTGGATTGAGTGCCGCCTACGAGCTGAACAAGCAGGGCTACCCGGTAACGGTTTTGGAAGCGGATCCGGTGCAGGTAGGGGGGCTATCCCGCACTGTAACCTACCAAGGCTATCGCTTTGATATCGGTGGACACCGCTTTTTCTCCAAGTCGGCGGAAATTGAGGCTCTGTGGACGGAGATTTTGGGCTCGGAAATGCAGGTTTGCCGTCGGCTTTCCCACATTTTTTACCGAGGTGTTTTCTTTGATTATCCAATTCGACCTACGGATGTTTTTGCCAAACTGGGGCCAGGGTTTACCACCCTCTGTCTGCTCAGTTACCTAAAGGCGCGCCTCTTTCCCAGGCCCAATCCTGTATCTTTTGAAGATTGGGTCATTAACCAATTTGGGGAACGGCTGTATCGCACTTTTTTTAAGACCTACACCGAGAAAGTGTGGGGGATCCCTTGTCACGAGATCAGCGCCGACTGGGCAGCCCAGCGGATCAAGGGTCTGTCGATGGCTTCTTTGATCCGTAAAACCTTTTTCCCCAACCGAGAGGGGGTGATCAAAACCCTGATCGATCGCTTTCGCTATCCTCGCCTAGGGCCAGGCCAGATGTGGGAGCGCGTTCAAACCTTGCTGGCAGAAGCCGGGCAGCCGGTACAACTGGATCGCAAGGTTACGGCAATCCACTGGAACCGGGCCGGAGTTCAAGCTGTACAAGCCTGTTCTCAAGGGGGAGAGACCTTTTGGGTGACCGGCGAGCAGTTCATTTCCACCATGCCGCTGCGCTCTCTGGTGCGGGCTTTGGTACCTGCAGCACCGGAGCCGGTGCGAGAGGCCGCCGAACAACTGCGGTATCGGGATTTTTTGACGGTGGCTTTGCTGGTGGATGAGCCCAACCTATTTCCAGATCACTGGATCTATATTCACGATCCCTCGGTGCGGGTGGGGCGTATCCAAAACTTCAAGAATTGGAGCGCGGACATGGTTCCGGATCCCTCGGTCACCTGCTTGGGTTTGGAGTATTTTTGCTCAGCGACGGATCCCTTTTGGGGACAAACCGATGGGGATTTGATGGCCTTGGCAACGCTGGAATTGCAGCGGTTGGGCCTGCTGGGGAGGGCAAAGGTTTTGGGCGGCACAGTCATTCGCGCCCCAAAAGCCTACCCAGTTTACAATCACGGCTATCAAGCTCACATCCAGACCATTCGAACCTTTTTGGAAGAAGCACTGCCCAATTTGCAGGTGGCAGGCCGCAACGGCATGCACCGCTACAATAACCAGGATCACGCCATGATGACGGGCCTTTTGGCCGCTCGCAACATTGTGGCGGGGGAACGGCGCTACGATGGGTGGCGCGTCAACCAAGATGCTGAGTATCTGGAAGAGGAAGATTCAACGGCAGCCCTGGCGGGAGGACGGGCGGTGCCCCGGGCCCTGGGTCACCGGAGCTAGCGGCAAAAGGGATGCCGCTGGGGGCCGGCTGCGCCATCCAACACCTCTAGGATGGCCTTGGCAGCGCGAGCCAGAACGCCGGGTTCTCCCAGGGCTGCCCGCATCGCGGCGTAGTCGGCTTGCAGTTGGGCTTTGCGTTCGGGCCGAGTTAGCAACTCCAGCGCCAGTTGGGCAATCTTCTCTGGCTGGGCCTGCTCCTGCAGCAACTCCGGGACAATGGGGCGCATCTGCACCAGGTTGGGCGGAGACATGAAGGGCACCGACACCCTCAGCCAATGGCGGGCGATCCAGAAGGTGAGGGGGTTGAGGCGATAGATCACCACCTGGGGGATCCCCAAGATGGCCGTCTCCAAGTTCACCGTGCCCGACTTGGCCAACACCAAATCAGCCGCTGCCAAGGCGAGGTGATGAGCTTTGTGGGGGGAGAAGAAGGGCAGAGCTTGGGGATCCAAAAGGGTGAGGTTGAGCCCAAGGCGGCGGGCAGCCCGCGCAATCGGGGCAGCAAAACGGGGCGAGGCCAGGGGCACCCAAAACTGTGCCTGAGGCAGGTGAGCTTGCAACAACTGAGCCGCCTTGAGCAAGACAGGCAGAACCGAGCGCAGCTCTTGCCGACGCGAAGCCGGCACCACCACCACCACCGTGGCTTCGGCAGGGATCCCCAACTGGGCTCTGGCGGCAGCACGGCTGGGCACAGCGGCCAAAATATCCAACAGGGGATGGCCCACATACTGGACATGGGCTCCTGCCGCCGCGTAGTAGCGGGCTTCCTCAGGGAAAATTGCCAACATCAGCCGCATCTGCTGGGCCAGTTGGTAGGTGAGGCGGGCGTCCTGCGACCACACCCACTCTTGGGGGGCAATGTAATAGACAGCAGGGATCTGCCGCCGTTGCAGCAGACGGGCAATGCGGCTGTTGACGCCGATGTAGTCCACCAGCACAGCCACATCTGGCGGGTCTTGGGCCAAAAAGCGGCGAATCTTCCATTCCGTCCAGAGGGCGGGGCCGATAAAGGGAAGAGCCTCTAAAATGCCAACGGAGCTGATCTCGGTAGTGCGGTGCAATAAACGGGCCCCGGCAGCAGCCATGCGCTCTCCCCCGACCGCTGTGATGCGCAGTTGAGGGCGCTGGCGCAGCAATTCTTCAATCAGATGGCCGGCCTGCAGATCCCCTGAGACCTCGCCCGTGCAGATGAACAGGTGGCTCACCAGAGCTACACTCCCGACCGCAGTTCTCAATCATCCAGCTCTGAAGTGCTCTGCACCGGCGGATCTTCCCCCCTCCCGCGCAGGGCCGGCAGAGGGCCACGTCGTTGGGGCTGGGAGAGGGAGTCTTCCAAAAATTGCAGCAGATGTTGCAGGGATCCCGTCTCGTCCACCCACTCTTTCCCCTGTAGGGAAAGGACATGGCGCTCTCCCTCCGCACCGCTGTTACAAACGACACACAGGCTGCTGCGCAGTGTTTGCAGCGCTTTTTCCAAAGGCAACCCTGAGCGGTACAAAAATCGGTAGACCTGCCGCAGCAAGGGCAGGGATCCCTCCATCCCTTGGGCTCGCCGCAGCCCCACCAAGTTCAGACCGCGGATGCGAGCCGGATGTCCTTCCACCAACATGTAGGGGGGAACGTCGCGGTCAACCCGGCTCATCGCCCCCACCATGGCCAAGCGCCCGATGCGGGTGAACTGGTGGATCCCGACCATGCCGCCGATGCGGGCTTGAGACTCGATGTGGATGTGGCCGGCCAAAGAGACAGCATTGGTAATCACCACCTGATTTTCGATGACACAGTTGTGGGCGACATGGGTGTAGGCCATCAGCAGGTTGTAATCTCCAATCAGGGTGGCTTCCCCTTCATTGGTAGCCCGGTTGATGGTGACGAACTCGCGGATGCGATTGCCTCTGCCGATCACCACTTGAGAGGGGGCGCCGCTGTACTTCAGATCCTGAGGCTCGGTGCCCACAACTGCTCCCGGAAAAATGTGGTTGCCCTCGCCGATTTCCGTCCAGCCATCGATCACCACATGGGCCCCCACCACCGTATGGGCAGCAATGCGAACATGCTCGCCGATCACCGCATAGGGGCCAACCTGCACCGTTTCGTGCAGCTCAGCTTTCGGATGGATCACCGCAGTGGGATGAATCCGCTCCCGTGAGCGGTGCGGCGCACTTGCAGAGATGTTGGGAGTGGATCCCGCTGAAGCGAACGAACTCATTTCCGACCTAGCCAGCAACTGTGGTTACGCTCCCAACCCCGCGAAGGATCACCAAGACTTGACTCCAGGGGAGATGAGCCTTAGAGCTACGCCCCACTGTCGCGACAACATGTTTACCGTATCCCGACAGAAAGGCGCAAGCAGCCCCTGAGCCATCTTTCTATCCCAACACTTTATCTCAATTGCGAGAACACCCACACCGGAGCGCCTCCTGGATGGCCGCTGTTGGCCCATCAATCCACCAGGGAGAACATCAGCTCCCCCTCGGTTACCAGTTGCCCTCCCACCTGAGCGCGGCAGAACATCTTGCCAATGCGCCTCTGGCGAATGGTGAGCAAATCGGCGGAGAGCAGCAGTTGATCCCCCGGCAGTACCGGGCGGCGAAAGCGAACGCCATCGATCCCGGCAAACAGGGCCAAACGCCCGGCCACGTCCGGCAACTTGGTCAACACGATCCCCCCTATCTGGGCCATGGCCTCGACGATTAGGACGCCGGGCATGATGGGTCGGTTGGGGAAATGCCCTTGAAAAAAAGGCTCGTTGAAGGTGACGTTTTTCAGGCCCACCGCCCGTTGCCCCGGTTGATACTCCACAACCCGATCCACCAGCAAGAAAGGATAGCGATGGGGCAAGATCTCCAAAATCTGCTCCGTTGTGAAGACGGGGGGAGCGGTTGCCAATTGAGCGGCTGCCTCAGCCGAGAGAAGGGGAGGAGGAGAGACATCAGAGGACATGGTGAACCCACAGAGGCAGAGGACAAAACCAAATCCCGGACGGGGAGGACGGCAGGCCAGAACTCAGCCAAAAGAGCACCCAGGGAGCTGCGGAAAGGAGGGGAATGAAGCGGATCCCACCCTGGGGATCCCCTTGAAGACAAGTGCTCCGCACCGCTCTCGCAACTGAGGATGGCAGGGTTGTTGCTGCGCAACCGGATCCCTTGCTCCCCCTCACTCTTCATGGATCAGCAGGGATCCACTCTTGAGCAACTGCTCGGCCAAACGGTGGTGCAGGGCATGGCCCGCCTTGTAGGCCACAATGTGCCCCTGCAGTCGGCAGCCCAGGAGGCTGAGATCTCCTAGTAAATCTATCAGCTTATGGCGCACCGGCTCATCTGGGTAGCGCAATGGCCCCAACCACTCGGTTTGGCTACAGACAATGGCATTTTCCAGGCTGCCCCCCTGGATTAGCCCCCGTTCCCGGGCCAGCTCCACATCCTGCTGGCGGGCGAAGGTGCGGGCCGGCGCAATGGACTGGACAAAATCCGGCCTGTTCTCCCTCCAGCTCAGCCACTGTTCTCCAATCGGGCAATCGGCAAAATCGATGCCATAGGTAAAGCGGGCTGTAGGATGGGGGAGGGCGCTGACAAAGGCTTCCCCCGCCCAGACAGTGACCGGTTCTTGGATCACCCCCAGCAGGGCCGGCTGATCTTGGGCCTGGATCCCGGCCTGGGCAATGGCCTCTACAAAGGGCAGGGCAGAGCCATCCAGAATCGGCAGCTCCGGCCCCTCCACCTCGATGCGGCAGTTGTCAATGCCCAGGATGTAAAGGGCGGCCAGCAGGTGTTCCACCGTCTGCACTTGAACAGAGGGGGATCCCTGCTGCAACAGGGTGCAGAGATGGGCAGGGGCCAGGGATCCCAACCGAGCCGGGATCTCAGGGGATCCCGGTTGATCCACCCGCACAAAAACCCGACCGCTGCCGGCAGGAGCTGGATGCAGACTGCAGCGAATCGGCAGGCCGGTGTGCAGGCCAACGCCTTCTAGGGCAATAGAGCTGGCTAAGGTGTGTTGCCGGCCTCTCATCGTGCTCCGCAGCGCTAGTGCAAACGCTCTTGGCCCTGGTCGAAAACGCGGTAATACAGCTCCCGATAGCCCACGCGCAGGTTGCTGCTGGCATCTGCCAACTTGGCTTTGTGGCTGCGGGTGCCGTAGGCGCTGAACACCTCGTAGGTATCTCCCTCAAAGAAAAAGGAAGAGACATCGGACACCTCTTCGCCCCCCAGCAACTGCCAGCGCCCCTGGCGAAACTGCAGCCGGTAGTGGGCTTTATCCAAGCTGCCGGAAGGACGGTCGATCATGGCGTCGATGCTGCCCTCGTAGAAGGGCTCTGCACCACCATCGTGAACCGACACCTCCACAGCGATATCTCGGTAACGGCAGTTGGGCCGGTTGCACAGGCGAATTGAGCGCATGGCCTCGGCAATGGCTTCCAGCCGCTGCCGCGCTACGGTCAGGGAAAGGTGCTCTATACCCCCATCGCGAGCGAGCTGGGGCGACACCTGAGCCGCCTCTGCCACTGTGGAGGGCAACGAATGGGCAGCCAACGCCGGGGATCCCCAGCAGCATCCCACCAACACCAGACAAATCAAGCTCAGCCAACAACGGTATGCGGATCCCATGGATGCAATCTATGACAAAATCAAGCTCCTCTTCTCTACTCTAGGCACTCTGGGGGATCCCAACCTGATGCCGATATTACCCCACTCTGGCCCTGAACAACTGGCGCAGGTACGGCTTGTATTGGTGCAGCCGGCTGGGCCGCGCAACCTCGGCGCCATTGCCCGCGTGATGAAAAACATGGGCTTCAGGCAGTGGGTGCTGGTGGATCCCCAATGCGATCCCCTCGATATAGAAGCGATCACCACAGCCGTGCATGGGGCAGACCTGCTCCATCAAGCCCGGAAGGTGCAAACTTTGCCCGAAGCCCTGCAAGGGTGTGTGCAGGTTTTCGGGACAACGGGGCGCAGCCAAACCTACCCACCCGAATGGCAAATTCAGTCCCCCCGCCAAGCCTTTCCCGCTCTGCTGGCCGCCGGCCCTGCCGCCCTCGTGTTTGGCCCCGAAGATCGCGGCTTGAGCAACGAGGAGCTGGCCCTTTGCCATCGCCAGATCCAGATCCCCACCGATGCGACCTATCCCTCTTTAAACTTGGCCCAAGCCGTGGCCATTTGTTGCTATGAGCTGTACACCCTCGTCTGCCAGAGCCCTTCCCCTGCTCCTCCTATGCCCTCACCGCAAAGGCTTGCCCCCTTCGAGCTGCTGGAGGGATTTTTCGACCACTTAGAAGCGCTGTTGCTGCAAATTGGCTACCTGCACCCCCACACAGCCCGCCGCAAAATGCTCAAGTTTCGCGCCCTGTTCCAGCGAGCCGGCCTGACCGTAGCCGAGGTGGCCTTGTTGCGCGGGATCCTGCGGCAACTGCAATGGAGCCAGGGATGCTCTCGTCAGGAACCTCTGGAAGCAAATGCAGCTCCCGTCCCGCCGACGCAACCAGATTCCAGCAGGACCCCATCTTGACCCCAAGGCTGGGCCTCCAGCCCCGCCCTACCGCTACTGGAAGCAAGCTAGAAGGGCGGCTTCCTGCTTTCAGGCGGCGCGGAGCGCTTGTCAAGAATCTTGAGGCTTTGGCCGTGGGAGAATATCGGAGAATATCAATGCTAGAGCTTAAGGGTGGCGCGGGGATCGTAGGATTGAACCCGCTGCAGCTTTTCGTAAAGTTCTCGCTCTTCTTCGGAGATCTGGGTGGGCAAATGGATCTGCACCACCACGTAAAAATCCCCCCGTTCTCCGTTGCCTTTGGGAAATCCCCTTTCCGCCAGCCGCAACTTTCGCCCCGGCTGCATGCCAGGTGGGATCCGCAGCTTCACCACCCCATCCAAGGTGGGCACTTCCACCTGGGCGCCCAAAACCGCTTCGCTGGGGCTGATGGGCAGATCGCAGTAAACGTCGAATCCCTCTAGGCGATAGAAGGGGTGGTCTTTCAGCTCAATTTTAAGGTACAGATCACCGGCACCGCCGTTGGGGTTGGGGTGGCCTTGGCCGCGCAGGCGAATCCGCTTCCCTGGCGTAATTCCCGGCGGGATGTTTACCTCGAGCACGCGATCCCCGCCCACCCGCAGGCGACGCTTGCCCCCCTCAAAAGCTTCTGGAATGCTGATCTGGATGGTGGCCTCAGCATCGTAACTGGTGTTGCCAGTGGATCCCGAAAATCCGCTGCTGCGGTCTGCGGTTTGGCTGCGCACCCGGCCCAGCAGTTGATCGATGAAGTCTTGAAAATCATCAAATTGGCTGAAATCGACGCCACTCCCCCCAAATCCGCTCCCCCCAAAGTCTTGGCTGAAGGGGCTGCTGCTGTAGGTGTAGGCATCGCGGCTGGAGCGAAACCCGCCCTGCTGATAGTATTGGCCAAATTGGTCGTATTGCCTGCGCTTGCTGGGATCCGAGAGAACTTCGTAGGCTTCGTTAATGTCTTTGAATTTCTCTTCAGCCGCTTTGTCGTTGGGGTTGACATCTGGGTGATACTTGCGGGCTAGGCGCCGATAGGCTTGTTTCACCTCATCGGCAGTGGCCGTTTTGCTGACCCCCAAAATCTTGTAGTAGTCCTTAAAGTTTTGCATGGAGGCGTCCGCAGGCAAATCGCTGAGAGTGGGCAGAAAACCACGAGGCTAGGCGTCCCCGGCAAGGGCTCCTTCCCTCCGACCTACTGAAGAAAATGAGGAGGCGGGCTAGACGCCATCGCCCATCCCGTCCCTCCTCATTATCGGCGCTACAAGTAAGGGCGGGATCCGCCCTGGGCCCGCGGCCCACGGAGGGATCCCTGAGCAGTCACTTGCTCTCGGTGAAGTCGGCATCGATCACATCATCGCTGCCGCCGGAGGTTTTCCCTGAGCCGGGAGTGGGGCCAGAGGAGGCCCCCGGCTGTTGATACAGCTCGCTGCTCATGGCGTAGAGAGCCTCTTGCAGCTCCCGCTCTTTGCTCTGGATGGCGCTGTCGTCCTCCCGCTGGATGGCCTCCCGCAGTTCTCGCACCAGAGTCTCGATTTGGCTGCGTTTGCTGGAGGAGATCTTGTCGCCCAACTCCTTCAACTGCCGCTCGGCTTGGTAGGCCAGCGAGTCGGCCTTGTTGCGGCGCTCAATTTTCTCCCGGCGGGCCCGGTCTTCGGCAGCGTATTTTTCTGCCTCAGCAATCATGCGCTCCACCTCTTTGCTATCCAAAGTAGAGGCGCCGGTGATGGAGATGCTCTGCTCTTTGCCGCTGCCTTTGTCTTTGGCCGTCACCTTGAGGATGCCGTTGGCGTCGATGTCGAAGGTGACCTCGATCTGCGGCACACCGCGGGGGGCCGGCGGGATCCCGTCCAGCTTGAAGCGGCCCAGAGATTTGTTGTCGCGGGCCAGCTCCCGCTCCCCTTGCACCACGTGGATTTCCACAGAGGTCTGCCCATCTTCGGCAGTGGAGAAGATCTCCGACTTGCGGGTGGGGATGGTGGTGTTGCGCGGGATGAGCTTGGTGGCCACGCCGCCCAAGGTTTCCACCCCCAAAGACAAGGGGGTGACATCCAGCAGCAGCACGTCTTTGACTTCGCCCGCCAGCACACCCGCTTGGATGGCCGCCCCAACCGCCACCACCTCATCGGGGTTGACACTTTGGTTGGGTTCTTTGCCCAGCAGCTCCCTCACCAGCCGCTGCACCGCCGGAATGCGGGTGGATCCCCCCACCAGCACCACTTCGTTGATGTCGGCCTTGGTGAGCTTGGCATCCCGCAGGGCTTGTTCCACCGGCCCCTTGCAGCGCTCCAGCAGGTCGGCACAGAGGTGTTCAAATTGAGCGCGGGAGAGCTTCAGCTCCAGGTGTTTGGGCCCATCGGCAGTGGCAGTGATGAAGGGCAGGTTGATGGTGGTTTCGGAAACGCTGGACAGCTCGATCTTGGCTTTTTCCGCAGCTTCCGTTAGCCGTTGCAGCGCCTGCCGGTCTTGCCGCAGGTCGATCCCTTCCATTTGCTTAAACTGCTCGGCCATCCAATCGACGATCTTCTTGTCGAAGTCGTCGCCCCCCAACTGCGTATCGCCGCTGGTGGATTTCACCTCGAAAACACCATCCCCCACTTCCAGGATGGACACGTCGAAGGTGCCGCCGCCCAGGTCGAAGACGAGGATGGTCTCGTTGTTGCGCTTGTCCAAGCCGTAGGCCAAAGAGGCTGCTGTCGGCTCGTTGATGATGCGCAGCACTTCCAAACCGGCAATGCGGCCCGCATCTTTGGTGGCCTGCCGCTGCGAGTCATTAAAGTAAGCAGGAACCGTGATCACCGCTTGGGTGACCGGCTGGCCCAGGTAGCGGCTGGCATCATCCGCTAGCTTGCGCAGCACCATGGCCGAAATCTCTTCCGGCGCAAATTCCTTGTTCAGGCGGGGGGCGTATAACTTGACATTGCCCCGCTCATCCCGCCGTACCTGGTAGGAGACCCGCTTGGAGTCGGCATTCAGCTCATCGTACCTACGACCGATGAACCGCTTAACCGAGTAAAACGTGTTTTCCGGGTTGAGCACCGCTTGGCGGCGGGCCATTTGGCCCACCAGGCGCTCTCCATCTTTGGTGAAGGCAACCACCGAGGGTGTGGTGCGAGTACCCTCAGCATTGGCGATGACGGTGGGGACACCCCCCTCCATTACGGCGACAACCGAGTTGGTTGTGCCCAGGTCAATTCCTACAACTTTTCCCATCGGCTCCTTATTCTCCTCTTCTTGAGTACATTGCTTCGGTTACCGCCGCCAGCCTGTGTGAAGTAGCTTGGGCAGCCAATCTGTGAAAATCCGGCAGATGCTTGGTCACTTCCTGGGTCGATCCTAACCAGCTGGTTGGCGAGGCCAGGGCGAGAATGCCGCCCATTTCTCGGGGCTGAAGGGCAGACCGGTTACGGATCTCCGTACCTGCAGCAGCCTTGCTTTCGGTGCCGCTTGGGGTATGGCCTGGGTTGGCAGCTATTGGCAACTCTTGGGGGACTGCTGCCAGGCTAGCTCTGGATAAGCTGCAGCGCCTCCAGGCCGCGGTTCACAACGGTTTCAGCCAGGGGCAGGTAGCCCATCTCCTCGGCCAGGGATTGCCCTTCGGTGAGGGCCCAACGCAGCACGGCTTGCAAGGCGGCGGCCATGGCGGGATCCGAGTACCGGCGGTAGGTCAGGATCCAGGTGTAGGTGACGATGGGATACGCTCCAGGGCCAGCGGGATCCGGCACAAAAGCCCGCAGGTTTTCCGGCAGCTCAATTTCGCTCAAGGCCAGGGCCGAGGCTTCCGGGGAGGGGAGAATGAACTCGCCGCGGCGGTTCTCCAGAGCTGCCACCGACAGATCCAGCTCGCGGGCATAGACCGACTCCACGTAGCCGATCACCCCTTCGCTGAGAAGCATTTGGGCGCTCATGCCCTCGTTGCCTTTCACCCCAATGCCCACCGGCCACTCCAGCGACATGCCAGCACCGACTTCCGAGGCCCAAGCCGGATCGATGGCCGCCAGGTGGCGGGTAAAGGTATCGGTGGTGCCGCTGCCATCGGAGCGGTAGCAGACGGTGATGGGCAGATCGGGAATGGTTAGCTCCGGGTTCAGGGCCAGGATCTCCGGATCCCGCCACTGGTCGATTTGGCCGCGAAAGATCTTCACCAAAACGGGTCGAGACAGCTTGAGTCCAGAAGGGATCCCCGGCAGGTTGTAGCCTACGGCAATGCTGCCTGCGGTCATCGGGATCATCACCACACCCCGCTTCACCTCGGCGATCTCGGCATCGGTCATGGCCACATCACTGGCGGCAAAGTCCACTGTCTGGTCAATAAATTGCCGGATCCCAGCGGCGCTGCCCACCGGTTGGAAATTGATCTCCACCTTGGGATCCACCTGGCGGTAATCGGAAAACCAGCGCAAGTAAAGAGGAGCCGGAAAGGTGGACCCGGCTCCGTTGATCAGCAAAATTTTGTCGGCGGGCTGGCTGCCGGAGGCAGGAACAGGATCCCTGCCGCTGGGTTGGTCAGAACGGGATCCCCTTTGGCAGGCGCTCAAGGTAGCGCCGGTGGCCAATAAAGAAAGCAACACTTCTCGGCGACGGAAGCGGGGCAGTTGAGCCATGGTTCAGGTTCTCCGAGGTCACCGCCCCGATCCTTGTCTTGCCCACGGGGCCCTGTCAAGGGTTGCCGGCGAGAGCTCTTGGGATCCCGTGCGTGGCCCACTTTCCCCAGGTGGCTGTCTTTCCCTCTGCGCCATCCCCGTATTCCTCGCTACGCTTCCCAGCAAAAGTCGGGATCCGACCCAAGCTCAGAAAGGAGAGACGGAAAACGGAGAATTCAAGAGGAAAACAAAGAAAAACAGCGCAAACAAGAGATTGAGCGAGATGACTTCTGCGGCAGTTGCACAGAGATCCTCAAGCCAAAGCCTTGTCTGGCAAGGCTTAGCGGTTTTTGGGCCTGAGTCCCCCCGCACCAGAAAAATCTTGACATATTCTGGAATAAGGCAATATATTCTGAATTCTGTGCAGAAATCCTGCGCTGTTCACATCTCGGTATCTGGGGGGCTACTATGCCGACTTTGACTCGTTCTCCCTGGACACTGCGAGACAGCGAAAAGCTCTATCGCATCTCAGGTTGGGGGGATCCCTACTTCCGTATCAACGCCGCCGGTCATGTGGAGGTGACCCCACAGGGCTTACAGCAGCAGGAACCGGGCATTGACCTGTACCACTTGGTGATGGATCTGGTGGCGCGGGGCCTGCAGTTGCCCCTCTTGATTCGCTTTCCCGAGATCGTGGCCGACCGCATGCGGCGGATTTGCGAGAGCTTTCAGCAGGCCATCCAGCGCTTTGGCTACCCCAACGTCTATCGGGGGGTCTATCCCGTCAAGGTGAACCAGCAGCGCCACCTGGTAGAAGAAGTGGTGAAACACGGTCGCGCCTACCACTTTGGCCTGGAGGCGGGATCCAAGCCGGAGCTGTTGATTGCCCTGGCTCTGCTGGATACTCCCGGGGCTTTGTTGATCTGCAACGGCTACAAAGACCGGGATTTTATGGAGACGGCTCTCTTGGCCCAGCGGCTGGGGCGCACACCCATCATCGTTTTGGAGCGGCTGCAAGAGCTGGAGCTGGCGCTGCAGGCTGCCGACCAACTGGGCATTGACCCCATCTTGGGGGTACGGGCCAAGCTCTCCGCCCAGGGCAGTGGACGCTGGGGCACCTCGGCTGGGGATCGGGCTAAGTTCGGCCTCACGGCCACCGAGATTTTGCAAGTGGTGGAACGGCTGCGGGAAGCGGGCAAGCTGCATTGTCTACGCCTGTTGCACTACCACATCGGCTCCCAGATCTCGATGGTGAGCGTGCATGGACGGGCCGTGCGGGAGGCCAGCCAAATCTACATCGAGCTGGTCAAGCTGGGGGCCCCCATGGGCTACCTGGATATCGGCGGCGGCTTGGGGGTCGATTACGACGGATCCCAGTCCCCCAATCCTTTTTCCCAGAGCTACAGCATGGAGGACTACGCCGCCACCGTGGTGCAGACCGTGCTGACCGCCCTAGAACCCCACGGGATCCAGCCGCCGGTACTGGTGACCGAAAGCGGACGCGCCCTGATGTCCCACCAGTCGGTGCTGGTGTTTGACGTGCAAGATGTCAACGCCGCCAGCCCCTACCCCATGCCCACCCAGCTTACTTCCGATGCAGAGGTGATCCAGAAGCTAAACCAGCTCTACTACCAAATCCAGCCCGATACTCTGGTGGTCAATTACCGCCGTTGTCAGGAGCTGAAGGAGGCTGCTCTGCGTCAGTTCACCGAGGGATCCCTCAGCCTGCAGGAGCGAGCTGAAGTGGAGCGGCTGTTTTGGAACTGCTCCGACAAGATCTGCACCTTGGCCTACGAGCAGCACCAAGCGGGGCATCCGGTGGCGGTGGATCTCTTGGATCTGGACGAGATGTTGGCCAGCATCTACTACGGCAATTTCTCCCTGTTCCAATCCCTGCCGGATAGCTGGGCCATCGACCAGGTCTTCCCCATCATGCCCATCCACCGTCTGGATGAGGAGCCACGCCAATGGGCCACCCTGGCCGATCTCACCTGCGACAGCGACGGCAAGATCAACCGCTTCTTCGGCGAAGATGGGCAGATCACCTCGGTCTTGCCGCTGCACGACCCCAACGGACATCCCTACCTGCTGGGGGTGTTTCTGGGGGGCGCTTACCAGGAGATTCTCGGAGATCTGCACAACCTGTTTGGCGATACCAACGCGGTGCATATCCGCTCCCGCCCCGGCGGCTACCACGTTTCCCAAGTCATCAAGGGGGACACCATCGGCGAGGTGCTGAGCTGGGTGCAGTACAACAGCGAAGATCTGGTGGAGACCCTCCACCACGCCACCGAGACCGCCCTGCAGCGAGGGCAGATCACGCTGGATCAAGCCCGCGCCTTGCAGCAGCACTTTGAAGACAATCTGCGGGCCTACACCTACTTGCAGTAAACTACCCGACTCCGACCGCTAAGCGGTACGGAGCGGGCTTTCAGTAGCCCTGAGCCTGCTCTGCTCTACCAGAGAACAAAACAGGCCCGAACCTCTAGGCTGGTTTACGACAGCCCCCAAGAGCGCAATCACATTCGCACCATTCAAATCCGCATCCCCTTCCCATCCACAGTGCCCACACTTGAACGACTTGCCACTGCGGTAGGATTGCGCAGGATCGGGATGAATGTGCAAACACCGGTGGCAGGTCTGCGACGTGTAGGCAGGCGGCACAAGAATCAGAGAAACCCCTGCAACCCTCGCCTTGTACTCCAGAAACTGACGTAGTTGGTAGAACGCCCAACTGTTGGCCCTGCGCCTTTCGGTTTTGCTGCGTGGCTGTTGATTGACCCTTTCCCGGATCCCTGTCAGGTCTTCCAGAGCAATAGCGCTGTTGGTAGCTTTTGCCCTAGAGACAATAGCTTTGGAGATGCGATGATTGACCCACACTTGAAAGCGTCTCTCCTTGCCAGACAGCCGTTGCAACAGTTCTCTGCATCTGCGCCGCAAACTGCGGGTGCCCTTACTGGCTTTGCGTTGGAGTGCCGCCCTCAGCTTGGAGTAGTGGTCGCGGACTCTGTTCAACTGCTGTCCATTCCAGTTGTCCCCGTCTGACGTATGGGCAATATCTGTCCTCCCCAAGTCCACCCCGATCACCTTGTCGGTATCTTGTTGCTTGGGTGGTTTTTTCTCTACGCAAATCTGGATGTAGTAGGAGCCATCCTTCCGCTGGACTAGGGTGGCCGATTTGGGGTTAGAGCCAGCCAGCATTCCCCTCTGGTAGTTACCAATGGCTAGCTCAAAGCGTTCTCTCCCTTCCACCGTGGTCAGCGACACCGTCCAGTCTTTTTGACGGAACGAAAAGATGCGAGCGTCGTAGGTAACAAAGCCGCTCTTAAACTCCTTGACGGGACGCTTTTTCTGCTTAGCCACTTTGCGGGAACCCGCTACCCGTCTGCACACCTGTTGAGCCAAGTTACTGGACAAGCCAAACCGGGCTCGAATCTCGTAGTAGCAAAGGGATTGCAGCTTGACCGCGTTGACGATCTTCTCCGGCGTGTTCTGGTTGACCCAGTTCAATGCCTGCACAAAGACATCCATCGTCGCGTCCAATTTGGCGGCTTGCGACTGGGCTACCTTGAGCTTGCAGGAGACGGTCAGGACTTGGGTCATGGTTCTATTGTAACCTCGCATTCCTCCCGGCACTGACCCTACGGGTACAGTGCGGGGCTCCTGCGATTTCTAGCTGACTCTATAGAAAAGAAGATGGGAATTTCATGAATGCTAGAAAGGGATCCCCCGCTCGCTGCGACTTCACAGCCCCCAGGCCCTAAACAAAAAAAGACTGGCAGTGTGAGGTCTACCAGTCTGAGTCAGTTCCCTGTGAGTGAGCTGATGCCGTCGTTGCCAACGTCTTCAACCCAATCCTCAGTTTGTGTTGCTTTTTGCCATTTCGAAGTGATTCAGATCACTTGAAGCTTGAGGAGCCCGCAGCTTTGGCGAGCACTCCTGTCCTGATTTCTTCGTACAGGGATCCCCCATCCCCACCCCTACGAACCCTGAGGCGACAAAGGGAGCATCTCAAAACAAAGGCAACTGCTCCTCTTCTGCTGAGGCAGGGCTTGAAGCTCCCGGCTCCTCCCAGTTGGGATCCCAGTCCTGCAAGGGATCCGCATATTCCTCCAACAACTGACGGGCGGCGGCCAGCAAATCGTTGTGCAAGGGGGCCAGATCGCTGCGGTTGGCCAAATACTGCTCCAGAGCCGTCAGGGGCTCAAGTCGGCTGGGATCCCATCCCGGCAGACGGATGCGGCTGGGGCTGACCACTTCTGGGGCGATGGTGTAGCTAAAAGCAGGGGCAAGAGCGTTGTGCAGAGCCCGCTCATCAATGCACTCTAGCTGGTCGGGCCGTATGCGGTAGATCAACCGCAGGATGGAGCCGGCCACGGGGGCCTTGGCGATGGCGGCCAGCAGCTTGGACTGCGCCTGCTGGGGTGGATCTGCGCTCAGATCCAGGCGAATGGTGTGAAAGGTACGGGTTGGCAGGGGCAAAAATTCATAGCTGGCCCCCGTAGGGGTGACTTCCACCAGCACACAGCCTTTTTCCTCTTTTTCTTCGCCAAAATCCACCCGCTCAATGCTGCCGGGATAGAGCATCAAGGGATCCCGACACAGCACCTGGTGACGGTGTACATGCCCCAAGGCAACATATTGATAGGCAGGCCGAGCCAGCAGCGAAAGGGGCACCGTAAATCCTCTGCCCACCGAAAGATGGCGTTCTGCTCCGTAGCGGGCTGTCTCCACCATGACGTGAGCCAACAAAATCGCCGGGATCCCTGGCTGCAGGGTGCGGATCTCCCCTTCTAGGGCTAGGCGGAGGCGCTGCAGGAGCTGATGCGCGAGGATTTCCCCTTCAAGCGCCAAGCTTTCCTGTTGGGCGAGTAGAGCAGAGCGACTCAGCCAAGGTAAAGTGGTCACCTGCACCGGGCCACCGCGAGTTTCGATCCGATGAGTTTCCAGTCTGTCCCCCACAATAAAGCCTGAGACCCCCAAAGCGCGGTAGATAGCCAGGCTGTTGCCTCCCTGTCCCTGCCCGTACTGATCGTGGTTGCCCACCAACAGGACGGTTGGGATCCCTGCATCGGCCAGGCGGCGAAACTGTTGGGCAAAAAGCTCTTGATGGAGAGGGGGGGGTGTCGCATCGGGGAAAGCATCGCCCCCAAACAACACCAGATCCACCGCTTGGTTGAGAGCATGGTCAATGCACAAGCGCAAAGAAGCTACAAAATCTTCCAAACGGGTATTCAGGCCGGTAGCTGGGTTAATGTGGCCGTAGGCAAGACCACTGCCCAGATGAATGTCGGAAAGATGTAGCAACCTTACCATCTTGGGCGCTCTTGGAGACTTTGCAGCTCTCCCATCTGTTGGGATAAACCTTGCCGTTCGCGTTAGCGGGACGGAGTCCTTTGGTTGCCCAGAATGGCAAACCCAGGGTTGAACAATCTTTGCTTAGGCTTGGCGGCGGGGCCTGGCTCGATCCAAACGCAGAGGCCGGCCCATGAATTCCTGCCCGTTCGCGCTCTCGATGGCTTCGTCCTCCTCAGCTTCGGTTGCCAGATCCACAAACGCGAAGCCTCGTGTCTGACCTGTCTCTCGGTCTATCGGGATTGTAACCGACTTAACGTTCCACCTCTGCTGGAAGAAAGCTTTCAGTTCTTCTGTTGAGGCTTTATAGTTTAGGTTCCCCACAAAAATGGTCATGGCAATTCAAGCAAAGTAAGTCACCAATCAGCAAGGGTGGCAACAAAGCTCCAGAGTACTTCACTTCTATCATGGAGCCCTGCCGAATCGCCGAACATGACGGGATGTAAAGGGATCCCTGCCGGAAAATCTTCCCCCTTCCCCATCCAAAATGCGCTTTCGTCAAACTTGACGGGCCTGTACTTTTTCTGCCATTGGGTTGAATGCCTCTGCCCTCGCCTCGGCCAAGCTCCCTTCCGGCACGTCGAGATCCGGCATCTTGTCACGTTGTTGCGATTTGTTAAGATATGTATTATCCTGCTTGCACTACCTGGCCAGATCTGCGCTGTTGGAACTCTTTGCAGACCTCTCTACCTGAGCACCCTGAGGTGATAATGATGGATGAAACGCTAGAGCTTTCTTTGGAGCAGCAATTTCGCCAGCGGGCTTTCGAGACCTTGGTTTCTCGCATGAGCCCCGAGCAGGCCAAAGACATTTTGGTCAAACTGCACAAGCAAATGCTGTTGCAGGAGGCCACTTACCGCCAACTGCTGCGTCATTCCCTCAGCGCCTGATGCACGCCCTTTCGCTTCCCACCTGGTGGATTCACGTTGCCAGTGTTTTGGAGTGGATCGCTGCTGTTGTGCTCGTGTGGCAATTTGGGGAGCGAGTGGGCCGGCCCGAATGGCGAGGTCTAAGCTGGGCGATGCTGCCCGCTTTGTCGGGGGCAATGTGCGCAATCACCTGGCACTGGTTTGACAACGACCCCAAGTTGGACTGGGTGGTCACTGCACAGGCCAGCTTGACCTTGCTGGGCAACTGTACCCTGGCTTGGGCTGCCTACCGCATTTGGCGAGCTGAGAGAGCCGACGAGCCTGCACAGGAGGGGGATCCCGACTAGGCGATGAACAGTTTATTTGCCCTCTCTCTGTTCCCTTACTTGGTCTTTTTATTCTTTCTGTCGCGGCTGCGCCGGATCCCACGTTTGGCTTTGGTTGGATTTTGGCTGTTGTTGCTTTTTGTGGCCGTCAGCATCCCGGCAGGGCTGTACGCTCAGATGCACTACGGCACTTCCCTGGCCAATGTGGATCCCTTGCATGGAGGGGCAGAGGCTTTTCTCACCCTCTCCAATATTTTGGTGGCCTTGGGCTTTAAGCAGGGAATTGACCAACAGGCCCAACGACTTCCAGAGGCTGGCGACGGCAACCCTGAGCCATGATCATCCCAAACAAGCCTCTACCCCCTCTCCAAAGGGAGAGGAGAGCTAGGCAACAATGGTTTCAGCACAACCAGGACTGAATGTAGAATGGGGATCCAGACCCGATACCTGCTGTTTATTCTGAAGAGATCTGCCGGATGGTGGCTACCCTTTCTGTTGCCGTTCCCAAAGTGAAGCTGAAGCATCCGCCCCTGCACATTTATCGCATGGGGGACAAGGTGCTGCGGCAGCCGGCCAAGCGCATCAGCCAGGTCAACGACGAGATCCGCCAGCTTGCCCGGGACATGCTGCAGACCATGTACAGCTTTGATGGGATTGGTCTGGCGGCTCCGCAGGTTGGCATTCCCAAGCGCATGATTGTGGTGGATCTTTATCCCGATAAGCCGGAGGTGCCACCGCTGGTGCTGATCAACCCGGAGATCCGGGAGTACATTGGCGAGGCCGTTGCCGGGCAGGAGGGTTGTCTAAGCATTCCGGGGGTGTTTTGCGAGGTCGTGCGCCCAGAAGGGATTGTGGTTTCGTTTAAGGATGAAACGGGGCGGCCCCGCACCCTTCGAGCGGACGATTTGCTGGCGCGGGTGATCCAACACGAAATCGACCACCTCAACGGCGTGTTGTTTGTGGATCACGTGGAAAACGAGCTGGTGCTGGATCAAGAGCTGCGCAAACACGGCTTCCAGATGCAGGATGTGCAACGCAAAGGCAAGCCCTCTGCTGTTCCCCGTTGAAGCCTTTCCAGACCGGTCCGGACGACTGTCGGTTTGGTTTAGTGTTGCAAGCGCTGGGCCAAGAGCTGCTCTTCCAGAGCGGCAATGCGGTTGTAGGCAGCGGTTAACTGGGCACTCAGGCGCTGTATTTGGGCTTCGGGGGCCAGCTCATGCCCCATGCTGCGGTTGCTCACCACAGTAGGTTCATCATCCAGCAGGAAGTTGTGGCTGCCATCTTCCACCAAGTCTGAGATTAGAACGCTGTAACGGGAGGGGGCGGGGGTGTTTTTTTTGGCTTCCTGGGTAGCCAGGAGAACAGCCACCACCTGCTCGGGCATCCGCTCGATGGCAGCTTTTAGCTCCTGTATTTGCGACTCCAGACGCTCAAGGTAGTGCTGCACTGCTTCGCTCATAGCTGCCCCAGTTTTCGACTACCTTCATTGAAAAAGGCAAATTTCGGATCCCCTCTTCTTCCCCCAGATCATTTAACGATTGCTTCCGGGAGGTGTTCCCCGAAACTCCTGGGTTCTCTCACAAGCCACAATTGAGGTGTGCATTTTCCGGAGATTTTGGTTTTCCGGTTACCCATTTCCCAAGCAAAAATCTGTGCAGATGCAGGATGCTGTTCAGGGATCCCGACCGCGGGGCTATACCTTGCCGGTTTTCGCCGTTGCTTCGGCCAGAGCTGCTCTTCACCACCTTCTGGGGATCCCTTTGGAGAAGGAAGGGGGGCGCTTGGCGATTGCGGTGCAGGCTGAGCCCCAGTCCCCTGAGGCTCGGATCCACATCCCGGTGGAGCAGGTAGCTGCCTTGGAGAAGGCAACAGCTCTGGCCATTACCCGCTCGGATCCCGGCCCCCACCTGGATCTCACCCGCGACACACCGGTCTGGGCTTGGGTGAGGTTGGAGGAGAGGGATCCCGAGGATCCCCCCTTGATCTTGGAAGCCGGGGAAGGGCTGGGGCGACGCACCGATGGCAGCCCGGCCATTTATGCCTATGCCCGCCGTTTGTTTGAGATCAATCTTTTGCCCGGGATCCCAGAGGGCTGCCGCCTGCGGGTGCGCATCATTTTGCCGGAAGGAAAGCTGCTGGCCGAGCGCACCTCCAATGCCGCTTTTGGGGTGCTGGAAGGGCTGGCCCTGTTGGGAACGCGGGCGGAGGTGGAGCCTTCCTCAAGTGTTGAGAGCTTAGAGCAAGCCCGCCAAGAGCTGCAACAAAAGTTGGAGCGGCACAAGCATTTGATCTTTTGCGTGGGCAGCCATGGGCAGCAGGTGGCGCTGGGGCAAGGGATCCCGGAAGACCAGATCCTGCGAGTAGCCAATTGGATAGGGCCGTTGCTGGTGGAAGCGGCGCTGCGGGGGGCGGAGTCCATTCATTTGATCGGCTACCACGGCAAGCTGATCAAGCTGGCAGGGGGGATCTTCACCACTTCCAGCCACGTGGCCGATGCTCGCTTGGAAATTCTGGCGGCAGCCCTGATCCGGCGCGGAGGAACAGCAGAACAGGCACGGCAAGTGCTGGAGTTGCGGACAGTAGAGGCAGCGGTGCACCATCTGGATGGCCTTGGCTGGGCAGCACCCGTGATGCAGGAGTTGGCTCGCCAAATCCTGGAGCGAGCCACAGGCTATGTGCAAAAGTATGCCGGTCGATCCCTGCTGTTGGCGGTGACGTTGTTCGACCGACAGGGGCACATCTGCGCCCAGGTGGGGATCCCATAATGAGGTCATTTCGATTGAGACGAGGACATTGCAATCCCCCCGGATCCTCAACCATTTTTCTCCCGAAGTGTCTTAAGCGCTCCGTGCCGCCAAAGGCAACCACCCCCGGCTCCTCTCCCTTTAGTCCGTGCTCCAAAAGTCAATCCCTCTGCTCGAAACCCGCTGAGCAACGGTGGATCCCGGCCAAGACCACATAGGAGAGCGTTACGGCTGAGGAAGCAGATCCACTTTCCCAGCCACTGCCAATCAGACTCAGGTTGGCACTAGGATCCCACACCTAGTTCCCGGAGATGTTGACACTATCCACCCGCCAGCGAGTGGCCGAGCCGGAAGCTGTACCAGAAGAGCGATAGCGGAAGGCAATGTAAACACGGTTGGAAGGCTGGATCCCAGCCAGAGAAATCGGGCCGGAGTCGACGAAGCTGCCCGTAGAGAGAGTGGGAATCGTCAGAGCAGTCCAAGTGGCTGCATTCACTGCCGCTGGAGTGCCTGCACCGCTGTAGTTGGTGGAGTAAAGAACGCTTAGTTGTTGCGAAGGAGGAAGGCCGTTATCGCTAAAAGAACTCCGATTGCGGAAGGTCAGAACTGGGTTGCTGACGGAAGCCAGGTTCAGAGGAGGAGTGATCAGCCAGTCATTACCCGGTTGCTGACCGTTGAAAGCGTTGGCCTCGGCAAGGGAGTTGACACAACGCCAGGAACGACTGGTGTCGCCGTCCACATCCACAATCTGCCAGCCGGCTGGAGCAGGGTTGCAGTTATCAAAGCCTTCTGTCAAAGGCAGGTTAACGGAAGGAGGAGTTGGTGTCGGTGTGGGCGTCGGCGTCGGTGTTGGGGCCGGAGTCAGGTTCAAGCCAACGAGCACCGGATCGTGGTCGGAAGAGCGGAAGGGATCGCTGGCGTAGAAGAGGCTCTGCTGAGAGGGACTCTTGAAGCTCAGGGTGTAGTCCAAGCTCACGGGCTCATCAGCGTTGATGTGCCACTTAGCTGAGCCTGTAACTTGGGGTCTCAGACTGCTGTTGGCCAGGGCATGATCCAGAGATCCCCACTGTCCTTGGAAGCTAAAGGAGTAGCTGTTGGGGCCATTGAGGTTGATGAACCCGCCCGCCTCCAGAGTTTTGATCGGATCCTCCATAGCGTAGGAGTTGAGATCCCCCATAATCAACACATCCGGATCGGTGGAGCCAGTTGGATTGGTGGCGAGCCAGCTCAAGAGTTGCTGAGCGGCCCGGGTGCGGTTGCCGTTGCAATTGCCTTGGAAGGGATCGTTGTCAATAGGATCGCAGGGAGAACCCTTGGACTTGAAGTGGTTGACCACAACAGTGAAGGTGGCGTTGTTGCTCCGCTGCCGGAAGGTTACAGCCAGAGGAGGACGATGGAAGCGTCCGGGGCCTTGGGTGAATTCCCCTGTGTCCAGGAAGGCCGGGTTAGTGCCGGGGGCAATTTCAACCGTAGCTGGCTTGTAGATAAAGCCGTTGGTGATGGCATCGCCGCCCAGGTTGGGCACTCCAACATTCACAAAGGCGTAGGTTCCTGCCCCCATGACCTGGTTGAGCCCGTTCACCAAATCCTGAATGGAACTATTCGAACCGTATCCATCGTTTTCTAACTCGTTGAGGCCTACGATATCGGCATCCATGCGGCGAATAGCCTCGATGAGCTTATCCCGCTGGCGGGTGAACTCGGTGGCGTTGCTGGCTCCCCGACAGGAGGAGTTATTGGGGAAGCAGGCGTTGCCGAAGGTGTTGAAGTAGTTGAACAGGTTAAAGCTAGCTACCCTCAGGGAGCCCCCTACTGAGGGTGGGTTTTGCGGGCGAGGGTTGGTGGCTGTAAACCTGGGCAAGTTGTTGGGATCATTGGGGTGGATACGGTAGTCGATGGTCGCATCCACATCGCCACTGACATTCCGGCCTCGCAACTGGGTCATGATCCCGGTGATGTTGCTGACGCGATCGCCGCCGCGCACAGTGTTAGCCGCGCTCAGGCCACCCGGAGTGGGGTAGATAACCGGATCTGGGTTTTGGGTGAGCAGCCGGTCATCAATGCGAATCCGCTTTCGGTCGTTTTCCGCTTGAATGGCAGCTGCCTGGCTGGGAGCCGCAATTTGCGTAGGAGTGAACAACTGCTCTGTGGCCACACTCAGCTCCCCGTGGCGTCCCAGCAAGAAGGAGTCGGTTACAAACAGGGGCTGATTTCCAAATGTGACCAGCATTCCTTCCAGAGCTTCCCTTTGCTCCGCAGTCAGCGGTAGAGAGATCTGCACTGGGGCCGGCAACGGATTGTCAGAGCTACAGACAGTAAAGCTGGTGACGTTGGAGAGCTGGGTTTGCTGGCGGAACTCAGCAACCGTTCCGGTCACCTGAACCCTATCCCCAAGCCTGACGTTATTAGCTGTGCCACTGAAAACGAAGATGCCATCTGATGTGGCGGGATTCCCGTCACCATCATCTTGTAGGTAGTAGCCCTGGAGATAGGTTTGGCCAGCCACCCCCTCATTTTCAAAGTCTCCTACTACGATTCCAGAAACCGTGACTGTTTGGTTCACCAGGGGGGAAGTGAAGCCAGTGCCCTGGACAGTGCCAACTGGGATCAGGTTGGCGTTGGGATCACAGCCTCCCGGCGTGGGCGTCGGTGTTGGCGTGGCTGTGGGTGTTGAAGTCGGGGTCGGTGCTGGCACAGGTGTAAGTATTGGCAAAAGAGTTCTTCTGGAGCCGCGCCCTTGCAGAGAAACCAAAAGCACTAAACCAAAAACTAGCACCGCAATTGATTGGGCAACACGACGCGAAGTAACCCTAGACCACATCTGCTTCACTCCTCCCGAAACTTCAAAGGATCCCGTATTTTTACCGTCTATATGGATACCATCTTCAGGAAGGAATTAAAGGGGCAGCTAAGGTACGCTTAAGAAGACAAGAAGTTACCCCCGCCTGAGTCAAAACTCAGGGGAGAACATGGGCAGGCTTTTTCCCCTAATCCCCCAATTCGGGATCCGGTCGTACCCGCACCCCCATCTGGCGCAGCAGGCGTAAAGAGTTTTCTGGCCCATCGATCATCTGCTGCTCGTTGATCCAGTAGGTGGCAATGCCCAGGTCTTCTAGAAATCGCACATAGGGATCCGGCGGCGGTCCATCGAAAACGGCGGCCTTCTGAACGGAAAAGCCCTGCTCGATCCAGGGGCCGAGGGCAAAGCGCTCGTAGTAGAGCAACTGTCCCACCACTTCCTGCAAAGCCTCTGCCGCATCCTTGTGGTGCAGGAGCTTTACTTCGGCCAAAAGCAGATGCCCGTCCGCCACGGCCAAAAAGTCAAAGGTATGCTGATCCTCCCGGACTTCCAATCCTGCCAGGCGGAACCAGCGGCGAAACTGGTGCAAGATCTCGTTGTGGCGCTCGCTGCGCTCCAACTGACGTCGACGGCGGCGTTCTGCCATCAGCGGGTCTGTCCCGGCGCTGTGAGGGATCCCACTGCTGCGGAACTGGGGCGGCTCATCGGGATCCAAAACCACCTTGCCCCCAGCAGGTTGATGCAGGAGGGGCGGCATCTGGGGCAAGAGTTCTGTGGATCCCCACTCCACCTCTGGCTGCTGAGCCCAGGTAAGCAGGTGTCGATTCAAGGGGTGCTCAGGGTGGGTGTCGAACAACAGGCGCAGTTGAGACTGGCTAAACTGAAAATCCAGACGAAATTGCTCGATGGAGAGGCTGCTCCGCCCCTTTTGCAAAGTTTCTTGGCCAAAGTAAAGCATCACCAAGAGCGGGTAAATCGGCAGCGGACGATGGGAGGGAATGAGCATCGCCCACATGTCATCCGTCCAGTGGGGGAGCAGGATCTCGGCCTGTTTGCCTTTGCCCACCACCTGCAACATTTTGGGGTGTCCCGGCTGCCAGCCACAGGGGTGATCGTCAAAGCCGCAAGTCTGTCGCCCTTGATCCACGCTCAAGGGGTAGCGCCCATCATAAAGGCGGAAAGGACAGAGATCCCGGTCTTCGGCCAAAAAGCGCTCGTCTTGCCACAAGTGGGCCGCCAAGGCATGACAGCCGATCCCTTCCTGGCTGTTGCAGGCTTTGAGCCAGCGCCGTTCCGCCAGTTTCCCGCCCACTTTGCTCGGGGCCAGGGGCCGGATCAAACCGTTTTCCCCCTGGTTGAACAGAGGCCACACCAAAGGCTCGCCGGTTTCGGGCAAGGTCGGTAAAAGAGGGTGGGTTTTGCTGTAAAACGGGTCGCAAATGCGCTGGGCCACTTGCTGCAAGGGCAGTCCGCGAGGGGATCCCACCCAAGGCAGCAGGGATCCCGATCCGGCCTGAGCACGGTGATATTGGATGGCCAGAGCCACCTCTAGCCCTATCGGACGGAGTTCCGGCGTGAGCTGCCGGTAGCGCTGCAGCAGCCGGGAAGCCTGCACAAACAGGTCGTAGCGCCGAACGGGAACTGCGTCAGCCATAGTGTTGCAGGAAAAACTCCCCACTGCCTTGGGCAAGAGCTGGCACAGACAAGCACCATGGCCTCAAGAAATGAGACCTTGGCAACTGTCTCTGCAGACCCTGACCTTGCCGAGGATATCGGGCCGACACCCCCTCCTCTTGGCACCAGGTCAGTTGTCAGTGTAGTAGAGAAACTCTAGGGCGAGAAGATGCTGCCCCTCGCTTGCAGGTTGTGGGAAGAATGCGCAGTAGGCCCTGATACTAGGGTCACCCAGGAAAGGGAAAGGGGCGCTCTGTCTCTGCATCACGGTCGTACTCCGTAGGTCGGCCTGTATCCCCCTGAATCACCAAGCTGCCCACATAGTCGGCCTCTCGATAGACGCGGGCAATTTGATGGTGGATTTGGGCCATGTCTTCAGCAGAGACCACGCCATTGTCGGTGGCTATGTAGAACTGGACCGTGACCCGAATGGGAAAGCGGGGATCCCGCTCGATGTCCAGGTTGTTGATCTCGGTGAAGGGGCCTTCCACCGGCCCATGTCCAATGACAGCGGCTTCTACATTGCTGAGGCCGGCCAGGTCGGCTGCGGGTCCGAAAAACTTGACAGAGATATCCTCAACTTCCCTTCGCGGCGGCTGCCGCTGATGAAGAGGCACTTGGATCAGCATCACCAGGTTCAGGGCTTCTTCTGCTACTTCCGCCGAATGGGGATCTCTGGGGGTTGGGTTGGCGGCTTGCTCGGCCCGAAAATCGCTGAGGCGCTGCCCGGTGAGGCTGGCCCGTTCACCATTTTGGTTGAAGAAAAGGCGCTGGCCCCAAATAGCTTCGCCCACCTTATCTACCTTATCTTCAGTGCGGTTCTCGATCACCGTAATGCTGGTGCCCTCGCGGGTGGCCAAAATGGCCAGTACGGCTGGGTTACCGGGATAGGATTGGTAGTTGAACAACACCGGGTTGAATTGAGCGGATCCCCCGGCAGGGATGGGCAAAAAGGCAGCTTGGGCGCTCACCAACACATGGCTATCCCGTGGAGCCAGCAGGGAGTTCCGGTTGCCGGCCCAAGAGCCGGGATCATGTAAGTAGCGGCGCAGATTCCCCAGCAGCTCTCGCAACGACACGGGTTGCAAGGGCTTTCCTTTTTCATTGCCCACCAGCACCTGTAGGCTGTCGAGGGGCAGGTCGGCAGACAGATCGGCAAAGTTGGGGTAGCGGATCACCGGCATCAAGCTCAGCTCGTAGTGACCCGTTCTGGGGTTGAGCTGGTGTACCTGGATGGTCATGTCGCTGATGTTGGGGCCAAGGGCAGATCCCTTGTGGCGTCCGGTATCTTCCCAGGTGATGTTGACGATATCCAGCCCATACTGCTTTGCCAAGGCTCGCGCTTGCGGATCCCAGGTCATGGAGATCGTCCGGTCGATGACCTGCCTGTAGGCCAAGTACTCTGCCCACTCTGAAGGCGAGGGGGAAGAAAGGGACTGGTGGAGGGGAAAATCCATAGGGGTTGCCTGCGAGGTGGACACCATCAGTGTAGGGACGAGGGCTGCTCCGGCCAGGGAAATGCCCACCCAGCTCAGTGAACTCAGCAGCCAGGGGATGGGGGCGCGCATAGCAATATTCCTGAGGATTGGAAATTGGGGGACTATACCCTGACAATAGCTCCCAAAAGGGGAGAGGACGTGGCGGTTTCGCTTTTGGCAACCCCATGCTTTTGCCGGGATCCCAGGCTGCCTGGGCTACGATAAAAAGCTGTAGCACCCTTTCGAATCATTCCAGATCATGGCCAGTATTCGCCGGGATCCCGAGGTCAACGCTTCTGTAACTTCAACTTCTCCAGAGCCTCAGGTGCAGGTTCAGTCTTTGCCGCTGCATGTCATGTTCCGCCTGGGCCTGTTTCAAATGGGCTTGGGAATGATGTCGCTGCTCACTCTGGGAGTGCTGAACCGCGTCATGATCGACACGGATCTGCTGGCCATCCCGGCAACGGTGGTGGGGGGATCCCTGGCCATGCACCAGTTGGTCTCCCCGGCTCGGGTTTGGTTTGGGCAGCTCTCGGATGCCAAGCCCCTGTTTGGCTTGCATCGCACCGGCTATGTGCGCCTGGGATCAGTGCTATTTGCCGTTTGTATCTTCCTGGGGGTGCAGGTGGTGTGGGGTTTGGGGGATAGCTTTGCGGCTACGGGCTGGTCTGGAGCCACCTATGGCTGGATAGGCTTGGCCTGTTTGATGTTTGCCCTTTATGGTCTCTGCCTCAGCGCCTGCTCCACACCTTTTGCGGCTCTGCTGGTGGATGTGTCAGAGGAGGACAACCGCTCTAAGTTGGTGGGGATCGTCTGGTCTATGTTGATGGTGGGGATTGCCGGCGGGGCCATTGGCTCGGCAGTTCTGCTGCGGGGCTTGGATCCGGACAACCTGCAGAGCACCATTAATCGCCTCTTCGTCATCATTCCAGCCGTGGTGATCCTGCTGGGGGTGATCGCCACCTGGGGGGTGGAAAAGCGCTATTCCCGCTACGGATCCCGTTCCACCCTGGCCGGACGGGAAGACCAAATCACCCTTGGCACGGCCATCAAGGTGCTGACCGCCAGCCGCCAAACCCTGATCTTTTTCGGCTTCTTGGTGTTGATGACCATGGGCCTGTTTATCCAACAGCCGATCCTAGAACCCTACGGCGGCGAGGTGTTTGGCATGACGGTGGCCCAGAGCACCCAGCTCAATGCCTTTTGGAGCCTGGGTATTTTGGCAGGGATTGTGCTGACCGGATTTTTCATCGTGCCCAAGCTGGGCAAACAGACAACGGCCCGTCTGGGCTGTCTGCTGGTGGCCATCTCTTTTGGGCTGACCATTGCCTCAGGGTTTACAGGCAATCCACGGCTGCTGCAGCTGTGTATGATCCTGTTTGGCTTGGCTTCTGGGATCACCACCAATGGCGCCATTACCCTCATGTTGGATTTGACGGCAGCGGAGACGGCAGGCACCTTTATCGGGGCTTGGGGACTGGCCCAGGCCATGTCCCAGGCAGTTTCCACCTTGCTCGGCGGGGCTTTGCTCGATCTGGGGCGCATTCTCTTCCCCACTTCTTCAGTGCTTGCCTATGCCACCGTCTTTGGGGTGGAGGCAGCGGTGATGTTGCTGGCCGTGTATTTGCTGGGACGGGTGAGCGTGGCCGAGTTTCGCGAAAAGACCAACCGTGCGCTGACCCAGGTGTTGGCTCTGGAGCTGGAGGGCTAGCAACGCGGGGCCGACTCGTAGTGGGGGCAGCCCTGACAGGGCCCGCTGGGGTTGACGGCACAACGCAGCAAGGGCGAGTGAGCATTAAACCGACAGGAGGGATCCCCCAGGCAATTCCCTGCTTCCTGCGGTGGGTTTACCGAACGCACCAAGGCGCGGATCCCACACAGGTGGTATTTGCCTTGCCGGAGCCGGTAGGAATGACGCTTTTCCAGAACTAGGTAGTGCTGCTCTGCCAGTTGGACGTAGGTGCCCGGATGGGGACTGCTCTCCCAAGGGCATTCTTCCACCACCTCTCCCGAATCCGCGTCGATCCACTGAATGGGCAAGGTCGGGTTGATGGAAGACATAAGGCGCAAACGGAGCCAGTTTAGGGCAGCAGACTACAAAATGATGGACTGGGCTTGACTTGTGATTAACAAATTGTGCAACTTTTTCCGGCAACACTGAGTATGGCTGGTACAAATGTTCTCTCTTGTGTGACCTGGAGCCTGCTAATCTACAGAACTTCTACAAAGTTAAGTTAGAAAAAGCTGTACTCAGTGTAATGGATTTTCTGCGGCGGGCGGAGAACGGGATAGGTTGGGCCTGTGGCGGCGAAAAGACGGATGCTTGGACTAGCTGTTGGAATGGGCTTGGCGGGCCAGTTGGGTGAGAAAGGCCAGAGGATGACGGTTTTGGAGCTGCTGCCTAATCCGCTCTTGCAGGATTTCCTCTTGCCAGGGATCCCCAGAGGACAGCCACTCTAGGTAACTGAGCCCCGCCACCCGTGTCAGATAGGCCCCCGTCACTGCCTGCAGGGGGATCCCCATAACCATCAAGGGGCTGGCCTTGAGCAGAGAGCCCAAAGCCTGAGTGGCCAGCTCCAGCCCCCCCAGTTGCACCACCATTTGCGCCAAACTCTGGGCGATTTGCTGGGCCCGGCGTAAGGTAATGCGTCGGTCAAACACCTGGTGCAGTTCCCCAATCATGCGCGCCTGAATGGCTACTCCTGCCAGCACATCCAAAGCAGGAAGAGGGTTTGCCGCCAGGGCAGCAGCGGTGGCCCACTGCATCCGTTCCACGATCTGGCGACCCTGTTGGCGACGTTCTTCTTGGAGGGCCTGCTGGACGGCTTCGCTGAGAGTTCGGGTTTGCAACAAGGCATTGGCCAAGCGCAGGTGGGATCCCTTCTGCTGCAGCAGGTGAGCCATTTGTTGAATGAGGGCCTCTGTCTCGGGGGGCTGCGGCTCCCAAGTTTCCCACACAGAGCCATCTTCGGAGTAGTAGCGAACCTTGAGGGGCTCTGGATCAGCGGCGATGGCCACCACCTGTTCGGCAGGGATAACACCGGCGGTGCGTCGGCGCAAATGGGCCAAGATGGTCTCTACATCCTCCGGCAGCATCTGATCGGTTTTGTTGAGGGCCAGGATGGCGGATTTGCCCAGCCGGGCCAACTCCAGCATTTCGGCATACTCCGAAGCCAGCAGGTCTCCGGCCACCACCAAGATCAGCAGATCCGCCTTCTGGGCCAGGGCGCGGGCTTCCGCTTCACCTGCTCCCCCAATCGTCAGCAGCCCAGGTGTGTCGGTAAGGGAAATGGGGCCGTTCCAGCCCTCCAATTGGTAGGTGTGGATGGATCCCTGCTGGGTGGTGCCCAGGGTGGGGGCTGTTTCGCCCACTGGTCGGCCCATCAAGGCATTGATCAACGAGGTCTTGCCGGCGGAACTGGTGCCGAACACCACCAGATGCAATTCCTCCTGGTTAAGCCGCTGATTGATCTCTTGCAGCTTGGCACGCAGGGCACGGCGACTGATGTCATTCTGCAGCTTCTGGATCAGGCGATCGGCATCTTCCAGATCGGCTTGCACCTGATTCCGAGTTAACTTAACCCGCCGCAGCGGTTGTGTCCGCTGGTTTGGAGTACTTTGCCGTCGGCCAGCCTGCTGCCACCAATGGCGCGCTGCCAGACCTGCTGCTGCTGTCCCTCCCAGGATCCCGGCCACTGCCAGATCCGCCAGCGGCAACGAATGGGGGGCGATAAAGCTATAGATCCCGCTAACCCATTGCAGATATTGGCTCAGGGCCGCCAAACCCAGCCCTGCCCACAACCACACCCAAGTGGAGCGCGACAGCACCATCCCAACCCACAGCCTGCCCAAATCTTCAAATCAAGCAACCCAAAATTGCTGAGCCATCCGAGTCGCTTCTCCAGCATAGGGCTTGCTGTAGCTGAGCATACAGTTTTGTCGAGAGCTTTTTTGTCGAGAGCTTTGCTGAGAAGTAGCTGAGCAAGAGACCAGAGAAGGGAGCGGGGAGTCAAAAACACCCTCAGCTCAACCGGCCAAATGAGCCAGGGATCCCCTCTCCCAAAATCGCCGGCGGCTCCAGTGGTGCCGGCAAAAATTGGCCGCCGCGATAGTCCAATAGCTGCACCAGCAGCAAGTAGCCCACCCCCAGAGCAATGGCCAGGATCCCTGTAACGATTGCTACCCACTTAGGCCGCTCCACGCTGAATCTCCCCAATAAAGTGCTGGATCTCGATGCTTCTATGATGCCCGAAGTGGTGGCCCAATTCCTAACGCGGCGGGATCAAGACGGTGTCGATGACGTGGATGATGCCGTTGGAAGCTTGAATATCCGCGGCGATCACGTTGGCGTTGTTGATGCGAATCCGTCCGCCCTCAAGAAGCGTGACGGTGACGGGGGATCCCTGCAAAGTCGTTACCTGCTGGCCGGATCTGAGGGCACTGGAAGGAGCCAAGCCAGGAACCACGTGGTAAGTGAGAATGCGCACCAGCTCTGCCCGGTTCTCAGGTCGCAGCAAAGATTCCACCGTGCCAGGGGGCAAAGCGGCAAAAGCAGCATTGGTGGGAGCGAATACCGTGAAGGGACCTTCCCGCTGCAAAGTCCCCACCAAGCCCGCTGCCTGCAGGGCCGTCACCAAGGTACTGAAGTCGGGGTTGGCGGCGGCAACGGCGACGAGGTTGGGCAGCGGCGTAGGGCTGGGAGAGAGAGTTGGGGTAGGCGTCGGCGGGGCAATGGCCGTATCGCTGCTGGAACTGGCACAGCCTACCAAGGCTAAGCAAGCAGCCGCCGTCAGCCCAAGGGTGAGGGCTTTGTAGTTCATAACAAAAGTTAATACTCTAAAACATTTGTCATCATCTTAGGGGTAGCAGCCGCTCTCGCACGGTTAGCTGTAGAGCAGAGCAGGGATCGCCTTCGCGTAGAAGTGGCTGCGATAAAGTTCAGTATCCTGGGGGTGTGATTGCTGGAGAGGAGAAAGGCCATGAACGGGATCCCGTCGTGGTTGCGGCAACTCCGCCGCTGGCTGCCCTGGGTTGCTCTGCTTCTCATTCTGGTCTTGATCGGCTACTGGGTCGGCCCTCGGCCCAGACCCTACCCCCAAGAGCAGGAGCTGCCCACCCTTGCCCCTCTGCCGCAGCACCCCCGCATTCGGGTGGAGTTCAACCAAAGCCGGGAGAGCACCTATCGGGATCCCTACCGCCAGATCCGCCGCTACGGCTACAACCTGGAAGAGTTGATCATTTCCCAGATTCGCTCCGCTCGTCAGTCGGTGGATATTGCCGTGCAAGAGCTGAACCTACCGCTCATTGCCCAAGCCCTAGTGGAGCGACGACAGGCCGGGATCCCGGTGCGTTTTATTACTGAAAACACCTACGTGCGAGCCTGGCACCAACTCACCCCTGACCAAGTGCGGGCGCTGGACGAGCGCAGCCGTCGCAAGTTCGAGGAGTACCGCAACCTGGTGGATGTGAACCGCGATGGACGGTTTTCTCCCGAGGAGATTGCCAGCCGAGATGTGTACGCCTTGCTGGATGGAGGCCAGGTGCCCTGGCTGGATGATACCGCCGATGGCTCCAAGGGCAGCGGCCTGATGCACCACAAATTTGTGGTGATCGACGGGCAGAAAGTCTTGACCGGCTCGGCCAATTTCACCCTCTCTGATATTCACGGGGACTTTGATGCGCCTGGCAGTGTCGGCAATGCCAACCATCTGCTGCTGCTGGACAGCCCGGAGCTGGCCCGCCTCTACACCGAGGAATTCGATCTCATGTGGGGCGATGGCCCCGGTGGCTTGACCGATAGCCGCTTCGGCGTGCAGAAGCTCAAGCGTTCCCTGGAAACGGTGTACATTGACGATGCCATTGTGGGGGTTCACTTTTCTCCTGCCAGTCGCTCCCTGCCCTACGAAGCCACCTCCAACGGCATTATTGCCGCCACCCTGGCCCAAGCCCGGCAACAGGTGGATCTGGCTCTGTTCGTCTTTACGGATCCGGGCATTGCCAACCAACTCAGGCAACTGCGCCAGGAGCGCAACGTAGAAATCCGCGGGGTGTTCGACCCTGGTTTTGCCTTCCGGGACTACAGCCGCACCCTGGAGATGTGGGGGCTGTTGCTCCCCGACGAAAAGTGCCAGGTGGAGGCGGCGCGCCTGCCCTGGACGCTGCCGGCCCAGTCTGTAGGCATACCCAACCTCGCCCCCGGCGATAAGCTGCACCATAAGTTTGCCATCATCGATCCCGGCACTCCTCAGGCCACGGTGATCACCGGATCCAACAACTGGTCGGTCTCGGCCAACCACCTCAACGACGAAAACTTCCTGATCATCCGCAATGGCCGAGTGGTGGATCACTTTGTGCGGGAGTTCGACCGGCTCATTGCCGATGCCCGCTTTGGCCCCAGCCGCCGCCTGCAACAACAGGCAGAAGAGGCGTCCCGTCGCTGCCCCAACCCCGTCCCCGTTGCCGCTTCCTTGCCTGAACCGGAGCCGGAGCTGCTGGAAGTCGAGGTCGTTCTTCCTCCTGAGGCGGGATCCCCTTCCCCGTCGGTTGCTTTTCCGGTGGCGTCTCCTGGGGGATCCCCTCGCGTTAACCTGAATACGGCCACGGCGGCGGAGCTGGAACAGTTGCCCGGCATTGGCCCCGCCCTGGCGCAGCGCATTATCGAGGCCCGCCCCTTCTCCTCTTTGGAGGATCTGCAACGGGTCAATGGCATTGGCCCAGCCCGGATTGAGCAGCTGCGGGATCGGGTAACCTGGTAGGAGTTAGCCCCCTCTTGGTCAGGTTGAGGGCGCGGAGTGCTTTCGGAAGTTCATCCCAGAGCAGCTCCTAAAGGGCCTCTCCCCTCGAATAAACCCCAAATTAAACCCCAAATATAGTCATTTCAGTTCAAACCAGGACACTGCACCCACGCCTAAAATGTTGGTCGCATCGGCGTTGCAGAGCAATAATGCAGGGGGCCAAAAGGCTTTTCAAGGACTCCGTCCCGCTGGCGCGATCAATGGCCCAGGTGTCTCACCCTAATCTGAAACGACTATAAATCAGGGATGCATAAGTCTATTCAGAAAGCTCCAGAAACGCTCCCATGCGGCGAAACTTTTGGTAGCGCTCCTCGCGCAATTCTCGCCCGCTCAGGCTAGAAAGTTCCTTGAGATGCCTGAGAAGAGCCTCTTTGAGGGTTTGAGCAGCTTCCAAGGGCGCGCGGTGGGCGCCGCCAACCGGCTCTGGCAGGATCTCGTCGATCACCTCCAGTTGCAGCAGGTCTTGGGCGGTAATGCGCAGGGCTGCCGCCGCTTGGGGAGCCTTCTTGGCATCCTTCCAGAGAATAGCCGCGCAGCCTTCCGGCGAGATCACGGAGTAGACGGCGTGCTCGAACATCAGGATGCGGTTGCCCACCCCAATGGCCAATGCTCCGCCGGATCCCCCTTCGCCGATGACGGTGCAGATGATGGGGATCTCCAGCCGGAAAAGGGTCTGCAGGTTGGTGGCAATGGCCTCTCCTTGGCCCTCAGCTTCCGCCTTGACGCCTGGGTAAGCCCCCGGCGTATCGATGAAGGTGAGCAGGGGCAGGCCGAAGCGGTGGGCATGTTCCATTAGCCGCATGGCTTTGCGGTAGCCGGCGGGATTGGGCATCCCAAAGTTGCGGTGGATATTGTCTTTGGTGTCGCGACCCTTTTGGTGGCCTAGGATCATCACCGGCTGCTCCCCTAGCTTGGCCAACCCGCCCACAATGGCTGGATCGTCCTGGCCGTGGCGATCCCCGTGCAGCTCAAACCAGTCGTCACAGATGGTCTGTACGTAATCCAGGGTGGTGGGGCGGCGGGGGTGACGGGCCACCTGGAGCCGTTCTACTGGCGTGAGCTGGCTGAAGATCTCGCGGCGCAGCTCTTCGGCTTTGGCTTCCAATTGGCGAATCTGCTCAGAAGCATCGATGTCGTTTTCTTCTGCCAAGGCCCGAATTTCTTGAATTCGTTGTTCTAGGGCGGCGACAGGCTGCTCAAACTCCAGCAGTAGGCGGTCGTTGGACTTGGTCATGACCGGTTGGCTAAATTTCGGGGGCGTGCTGTGCCTGGCAGAGGCTGCACAGATTTCGGGGTCAGGCTTTGATCTTCTCACATGTAGATCCCGTAGGCTAGAGGGAGCAATCCCCCTACTGCCCAAGAGGGATCCCTTGTCTGCTTCTGTCTCTTCTCCCCCTTCACCCCTTCCCCCCTGGCTGCGCTGGGGGGTGGTGGGATCCGTCGTTTTGGCCATCGCAGGGGGCGCCTTTTGGCACTACGGGCGGCCTGAGCGACAAATCCGCGTCCACACGGAGAGATTGCTGCGGGCGGTGGAGCAGCGCAACTGGGATCAGGTGGAGATGTTGGTATCTGAGGCCTATAGCGATGGTTGGGGCCTGAACAAGCAGCGGGCGCTGGCCTACAGCCGCGAGATCTTCGGCCAATTTTTTCGCTTGCGCCTCCAACCCCAAGCGCTGCAGGTGCAGCTCGACCTAGGGGATCCCAGTCGCCAAGGACAGGCCACTCTCTGGTTTGTGATCGAGGGCTCCGGCGGCCCCTTGGCCAACCTGACGCGAGATCAGGTGAATGCGCTGGAGCAACCCTTCCAATTGAATTGGCAGCGACGGGGTGGGGAGCCCTTTCGCTGGGAGCTAACCCGCGTGGAGAATCTAGAGCTGCAACTGCCCCTTCTCCCTTCTCAAGAACAGGCAGGCCAGAGATGAGGGTCGAACACCAACAGGGGGAGCTGACCTTCAACTGGCGGGATCCACTGCACAATACCCCGTTGGCGGGCCTGAGCTGCATAGCGGCTGGGGAGAGGCTGCAACTGGGAAGAGGGCAGACGGCGCAGGAGGGGCTGAGTGGGAATGGGCAGAGCCCCTGTTTCTGGGTTGTCGATCTGGTCGGACAATCCGTCCTCAGAACTGCCTGGCTGCAACAGAATAACCCCTTCCGGTTGAAAAGGGATCCCTCGGCCCAGCAACAAACGACCGGTATCCAAAAGCTGGGGGCCGCCCTCCTGAGCAAGCTGAAACTCTGCCCAGCTAAAAACTCGCCGCGCCCGATCAACAGGGAGGCCGAAGCAGTAGGAGCCCAGTTGGAAAGTAATCAAGGTCTGCCGGTTTCTCAGTTGTTCTTGCCGAGCCAGACGACGCAGGCGCAGAGGGGAAAGCAGGGGCATGGACTACCTCGCCATCAAAACGCCGGTGGAAGGTGCCGAAGAGGCTGGTTGCAGCAGTTGCCGCAGCTTTTGGATCAGCTCCTGTTCCTGGAAGGGCTTGGAGAGGTAGGCGCTGGCTCCCAGCCGCTGGGCCAGTTGGCGGTGTTTCTCGCCACTGCGGGAGGTGAGCATGACCACGGGAAGCTGGTCATACAGGGGGTGGGCACGAATCTGGGCCAGCAAGCCAAAGCCATCCAGCCGCGGCATTTCAATGTCGGTAATCACCGCTCGGATGGGAATTCCTCTCTGCAAGTGCTCGAGGGCCTCTTGTCCGTCGCGAGCCTGTTCAACCCGGAACCCTGCTCTTTCTAGGGTCATGGCCAAGAAGCGGCGCACGTTGACCGAATCTTCCACCACCAGCAGGGTGGGCTGGGCGGCAAACCTGGGCTGGGGAAGGGGATCCCTTGCCGACTGACAGGGCTGATCCCGCTGGGCGAGCAGCCAGCTCAAGAGGGCAGGCGGATCCACGAAAAGAGCGATTCGCCCATCGGCCAAAACCGTACAGCCGGAGAATCCCGACGGCAGAGGCAGACCTCCCTCCACCGGGCGCAGAGTTACCTCTTGCTCCCGCCAAAAGCGATCCACCAACAGGCCATAGGGCCGGTTGTCTTCTACCACCAGCAGCACCACAGGTCGGTCGAGAAGGGGGGTCTCGTCAATTTCCCGGCGAGGCTGCCAGCGCGCGAAGCGAAACCAGTGGCCCACAGGAATTAAAGGGATCTGCTCCCCTTCCCAGAGAAAGGAATCGGCAGGCAACTGCGGGGGGATAAGCAATTCTTCCACTGCGTTGGCCGGAAAAGCCAACATCAACCCCTGGCATTCTGTCAGCAGCACGCGGGTGACGCTCAAAGAAACGGGCAGAGTGAGGGTAAACAGCGTGCCCCGTCCCGGCCAAGATTCCACCTGCACCTGGCCGCCAATTCGTTGCAGGTTGGTGCGTACCACGTCTAGACCCACTCCCCGTCCAGATAGCTCGCTGACTCGCTCGGCGGTGCTGAAGCCCGGCTGGAAGATCAACTCCAGCAGCTCCTGGGAGCTGGCCTCAGCCAGGTCGGCAGCGGAAAACCCTATCTGCAAGGCGCGGGCCCGGATTTTATCCAGACAGATCCCTGCCCCATCGTCTCGCACCGTGATCAGAGTGCGGTTGCCCCGTTGGCTGGCGGCAATTTCGATGAGGCCCTTGGCCGGCTTGCCCTGGGCCAGGCGGGTGTCTGGAGCCTCGATGCCGTGGTCAAAGGCGTTGCGCACCAAGTGCAACAAGGGATCCGCCAAGGCCTCCAAAATCGAGCGCTCGATTAGGGTGGATCCCCCCAAGACCCGCAGCTCCACGGGCTTGCCATGGGCTAAGCTCAGCTCCCGCAGCGCTCTGGGGAAGCGATCCGTCAAATCCGATAGAGGCTGCATGCGCACCTGGTCGAGACGGGTTTGCATTTGCCTGGAGAGGCGGCTGAGCTGGCGGGCGCTGCCTTCGGTCTCCTGCAGGGTGGTGTCGATATCGTGGGTTACCTCATCAATTTGCACAACGGTTTCCATCACCTCTTGGGTCAGCAGGTGCATCTCTCCATAGCGATCCATCTCCAAGAGGTCAAAGGTATCGGCCAAGGTCAGGCCGGGATCCCCTTCTTTTTTCAAGAGCACAGAAGCAGGCACGGTGGCAGCGACGCGGTCGTAGCTGCTGCGCAGGCGGCTGTTGGTTTCTTCTAGAGTGCGAACCCGCCGTTTGAACAAGCTGACCAGCTCCCGCAGCCGTTGCAGGCGACTGTTTAAGCGGTTGCGCTCCCCTATGAGCTCTCCCAACAGCTCCCCCAACTGTTCCAGAGGGCGAGCCGGCACCCGTAGCATCTCGGCAGCGCTTTTGGCCCCGGCTGGAATCGAATCCGGCAGCTCGGTGGCTCCTGCCATTGCAGGGGGAGGGGCTTCTGGCGGGGGGGAAACTGGAGGCTCTGCCGGATCCCAGGAGCTGGGGAGAAGAGCGACCTGACCGACCAGCACCAGGGCCTGCGAGCGTCGCCAAGCTTGTAAAGCCGCCTGAGCAACGGGCAACACCTGCTCCTTGGCGTTTGGCGGCAGCGTCTCCAGAGCTTGGACTACTGAGCCGCACAGGGTGGCAAAGGCAGGCAGATCCAACATTTCCCCCAGCGCCCCCAGCTCTTGGGCAGCAATGAGAAACTCCTCCCGCAAACAGGGCTGCTCGGGGTGGGCCAGCACACCTTCCAACCGCTGCAGACAGGCCTCCACCTCGGTTGCAAACAGCAGCACCCGCATATCGCCCCCGGCCTCTGCTGCCAGGACTTGGACGTTGTCCTCAGGCTGCAACTCTCCCAACTGCTCTCGCAATTGATCGAAAAGAGGCTGCACCCGCTCTGCCAGCCAAGATTCGTCCAAAAGCCGCTGCTGGCGGTGCTGCTGGGCTATTTGGCGCATGCAATCCAACGCCGCCAAGAGGTTGCGCTCCACTGCGGGGTCGGCTTTTTGGGGATCCACCTGCAAGATCTTGAAACCATCTTCCAGGCGATGGGCCAAGTCGCTAAGCACCGGAAAGCCCATCATGGCCGCCCCGCCCTTGATGGAATGAGCAGCCCGCAGCAAGCGATCCAAACGGGGGCGATCCAAACTCTGGGATCCCAGGCCCAACACCCCTGCCTCCAGGGTGTCGAGGTAAGCCTGGGCTTCGTCCAAAAACTGCAGCCTAACCTGCCACTCGCGTGGGTCGAGGGAAGTGGGATTCGGCCCCATGCTAAACCGCCTCCCCCACCTTGAAGGTGGACACAGAAGTCTGCAACTGACGGGCAACCGCCACCGTAGCCTGGAGAGAGTTGGCCACCTGCTGCGAGGCTGCCGCCGTCTGGGCGGCAATGTTGGCGATTTGCTGCATCAACTGGCGCACCGTTTGAGATGCATCTGCCTGGGCATCAGTGGAGCGGGCAATGGCCTGAAAGAGCTGGTTCACCTGCCGCGAGACTTCCACAATTTGTCCCAGGCTCTGCTTGGCTGCTTCCACCAAGCGGGTTCCCTCCACCACCTGGCCGGTGCTGGTTTCCATCGCCTGTACCACCTCGCCGGTTTCCCGTTGGATCCCTTCCACAATGCGCTCGATCTCGCGGGTGGCTTCTGCCGACTGGGCCGCCAGTGCCCCGACTTCCTCGGCGACCACCGCAAAACCTCGCCCTTCTTCGCCGGCACGGGCTGCCTCGATACTGGCGTTCACCGCCAAGAGGTTGGTTTTCAGCGCAATCTGGTTGATCAAGGACACCACCTTGGAAATCTGCTGGGAAGATTCCCCCAGCCGCTTCACCTTCTTGGCCGTTTCGGCCACCGTTTCCCGCAGTTGCAGGATGTTTTGCACTGTGCGATCCATAGTCAAGCTGCTGTTGATGGCCGTGGCGGCGGCAGATTCGGCAACGGTGGCGGCCTGTTGGGCTTTATCGGCTACCTCCTCGATTGAGAGCGTCATTTGCTCGACAGAGCGCAAGGTCTCTTCGATTTGGGTGGCCTGTCGGAGAGCGGCTTCGGCCAACTCGCGAATGGCTGCCTCGTCACGACCAATGGATTGGTTGACTTGACCGGCGGCCTGCTGCACTTGAATCACGATGTCGCGTAAGCTCTCGATAATGACGTTGAAAAAGTCCGCCATGATGCCAACTTGTCCGGCTGTTAGCTGCGCCCGCACCGTGAGATCCCCCCGCGAGGCTTCTGTGACCTCGCTGATAAGCTGCAGCAGCTCTCTTTGCAGCGCTTCCGACCGCTCCCGTTCCTGGGCGGCCACGGCTTTTTGCTCCAGCGCCCCCAGGTTACCCAAAGCTTGACCCAGGCGGTTGGCCAGCTCTGCCAAGGTTTTCTGTTCTTCGTCAGACCAGCTCTGGCTTTGGGCGCGGCCTATTGCCAAAAAACCGTAAAGCTCATCGCCACGCACCACCGGCGCTATCATCTCGGCTTTCAGTTGGGCTGTGGCCAGCCTCTGCAGGTAGTCGGCGCCCAGATCTGGCCTAGGCACCGGGCCAAAAGCGTAAACTTGCCCGCCGTGGAGAGCCTGCTGGATCGGAGCCGGGATCCTGCGGAGGAGGGTGCCCAAGGTGTCGGGCAGGCGGCTGTCGTGAGATTCAGCGATAACCTGCGCCTCTTCGGGAGCGGTCAAGCGATAGAAGGCCACTCGTTCGGCACCGAAGCGCTGGCGCATCTCGCCCAACAAGTCAGTTAGGGGATCGATCAGCTCTTGCTCTTGGCGAATCCGGGCAATATCGGCAAACCGCTGGGCCAGTCGGGTGTCGGAAACCTGTCGCTCGTAGGTGGCGTTGCGTTCCCGCACAAAGTTGCGCACCAGGATCAAAATGATCCCCCAGCTCAGCAGCAGAATCGGGAAGCTGATGCCGGAAAAGATCAAAGCCTGCAGCAGATTTTGCTCGTAAAGCTGGACGCTGGCCTGAATGTTGCTGCGAATGGCCTCCAGGGTTTGGTTGATCCCTTCGGCGTAGATGCGCTTTTGCTCTTCGTACTCAGGGCTGTGCAGCAAGTTGAAAGCCCGTTCCTGCTCGCCGGCCCGAATCAGATCAAAAGCCTGCACTTCCCACTCCACCAGCTTGATGTTGGCTGCTGTGGTTTTGGCTGCATAGGCTTCGTAAGAGGCGGGATCCAATTGCTGAATCTCCGCCAGCACCTCATCCAACTGAGGGACATGGATGTTGTAGCGCTCTTCCCAGGACAGATCCCCGCTGGCAGCGGCCATGCGGGCAGACATGGTCAAGACTTCATCCAAATAGATCACCTGATCGCTCAGGTTTTGCAGGGTGAACTGCCGCGAGATCGCCGGCTTGAACTCGAAATAGGTGCGGGCTACGCTGCCGGCAGAGACGGCAAACAGCAGGGAGCTGATGCCCAGAGGAAAACTGATTGCCAGGGCCAGGCGGGATCCCGCGACTTTGCGTTGGGGCCGGGAAGATGGAGCAGGCCTGAGAAAGAGGGGACGGAAGGAAACCATAGAATTTTGCCTTTAAGTGAGGGTAAGTCGGGGAAAAGGTCGCCAAGATCAAGATCAAGGGTTTGCCGAGGAATCAACTGAGTTGAGCTTTTGGACAATGGCAAGAGGGTCGAGCACCCAGAGAGGCTCATCCCCTTCCAACACCAGCCCTTTGCAAGAGTCGTAGAAGTTCTCCAGTCGAAAGTTGTTTTGTGCTGCCTGGGCTTTTGTTAAGGGTTGGATCTCCTCGGCGGGCACTCGAGCTACTCCTTTCACGTGTTGGGTTGCCAGGCCCAAGCCTGTTCGCACTGGCGATGCAGAGCCCCCAAATTCTGGGCGCATCACCACCAAGTGGTGTTCGGGCTGCCCAAAGTCCAAGGGCTCTAGGCCGAGAAATTGCGGCAGATCCAGTCCCCAGAGAATGCGATTGCGATAGTTGAACAAGCCCAGCACCCATGCGGGCTGGTTGGGGAGAAGGGTAAAGTGGTGCGGGCCAACAATTAGAGCTTCCTGGGCAAATGCCATGGGCAAAAGGGCCCGACAGTCTACCCCCAACTGTAGATGTAAGTACAGCTCGCCGGTACGGGTAGAAGTAGGGCTGTGTGGGGAGAAAGCTACCGCCATTGCCGTTCTCGCTCTGCCAATTCTAAGACATCTCCTAAGAACAATTCGTGATAATCACAGGGATCCTAACTGGAGGCGCAGCTCAGCAAGGACAGGAGTGGCAAAAATCATGAGCTCGGGCTGAGCACTACTGATTTCACGGCCCGCAAAATGTCTTCGCGGGTAAAAGGCTTGGTCAGATAAAGATCGATCCCTTGCTTCATGCCCCAGAGTTTGTCCAGCTCTTGATTTTTAGAAGTACAGGCCACAACGGGCAACTTTTGGGTTTCCGGGTTTTTCTTGATTTGGCGGCACAATTCCAGCCCGCTCATGCCTTCCATGACCAAGTCCGTCAGCACCACATCGGGTTTGTCGTTGCGGATCTGCTGCAATGCCTCTTGGGCGTTGGCCACCGCTACCACCTGATAGCCTTCTGAGCGGAGGTAATCGCTGATGAGCTGTCGCTCCGAGGCCACATCTTCCACCACAAGAACTTTCACCATGATCGACATCTCCTTACCTCTTTTTCGACGAACCTTTAGAGGGATCCCTAGCTGAGATAGCGAAACACCATCTGCAGCAATTCTTCCTGCCGAAAGGGCTTGGTCAGGTAATCGGTGGCACCGGCCAGGCGCGCCTTCACCCGATCGATCAGACCTTTGTGGCCTGTGACCATCACCACCGGCACATCCTTTAACACGGAGGATTTGCGGATGAGGCTGCACAATTGGTAGCCATCCACGTTGGGCATACCCACGTCCAGCAGGATCAAATCTGGCTTGAGGGTGGTCAGCTTCATCAGGGCTTTCAAAGAGTCGCTGATGGCGTGAATGACCAGGTTGTGCCCTTCCAACAACCGCTGCAACTCGCTGAGCATGGCTTCGCTGTCGTCAATACAGGCCACAATCCAGGTTTTCGAGGCTTGGGGAGATGGGCCTAGATCTGCAAGCCCGTTGGCCAGGTGAAGAGGGACGGTGGGAGTTTCTGAGGGCTGTGATTCTGTCTCAAGCTTGGCCGAGTAGGTTTTGGGCAGCCGATCAAAGGGGGGCTGGGGATCCCGCAGGACAAGGATACCGGCTTTGACCAGAGGATGTAGGCGGCGAGCGATCTGGAGGTCGTCTTGATCGAGAAGGGCGCTCAACTGGCGGAAGCTAAACCCCTTCAGTAACCGGCCTAGCCGTTCCTGTTGCTCGGCGGGAAGGCGTTCTGCCTGGGCCCGGCTGGCAAAGTAGGGCCGTTGGTAGGGGGAGGTGATCTCAGGCCCCAAAGATTGCCATGCCCGTAGCCGCTTTTGGATCAGGTCGAGCAGGGATCCCCCATCCCACTGGCCCAGGGTGGGCACGTTGTCCAGTGGGATGATCTCCTGCTGAAAGCCCCCTGGAACCAGCAACAGATTTTGCAGCACCTCCTCGCCGATCCAAGCATTCAACCTGCGCGCAGCTTCCCAAGGCAGCAGTTGCTCCGTTACCATCCAACTCAGCCCCAGAAGGTCTGCAGGTAGAGGCCCAGTCTCCTGAGCCAATAGCGCCTCCACCTGCCGATGGATGCGTAGGCAATTTTGGCGAGTCAGAGAAAAGACTTGATGGCTGAGCCGACGCAGGTGGCGATCCAAGCGCTCCAAGGGCTCCAAGCTGTGGTGAGCAAACCCCAGGCGACCTTGGTGAAACACCAATGACCAAGTGCCCAGCCCCTCCCCTTTGTCCAAGGCACTGAAATACCGAACAACTCCTGTGAAGCTGACCTCTGCGTTCAGCAGATGGGCCGAGACTTCTGTACAGACGGGGGGACAGTTCATGGGTCGAGAGGACGTGCTCGGACAATTTCCTGCGCTGAGGTTGATGACACGACTGAAGTCTTAGCTACCCCACAAGCCGGTGAAAAAATGCTTTCCAGAATACAGTTCAAGCCCAGCCCTGACCCAGACGAGATCTTTAGATGAGCCAAGCCCAACAAGACGGCCAAGGCTGCACGAACTCAAAGGCAGTTTCAGCGTTCAATCCGTATTCAGAAAAACTCTCCTCCTGGGGAGATCGATGACTATTGCTCATCAGCCAATCTCTAAAGGTGAAGGCTAGCCCTCAGATTGTCTGCTGGCTTTCTTACTCGGGAACTTCCCACGGAAAGCCTGCAGGACAAGATAATAAAGGTAACCCCGATAAACCTCTTCCGTAAAAATACGGAACTTAGGTCTTCTCCAATTTCCAAAGCTGCTCCAGGTGGGCTTGGCAGCGGCGCAGCAGTTGCCGACTTTCTTCAAAGCTGATCTGCTCCAAGGCTTCGGGGTAGGAGCACCAGCGGTAGGCGGCCACCTCCTCCGGTTGCACCTGCAGGGCCGGAGGAGGAAATTGGGGCGGCAACAAGGCCACGTAGTAGGTAACGGTTTTGGCCACTCGGTTCCCCTCGGGATCCGTAAAGGTGTAGGCTTCCTGCAGCGTCAGAGGGTCAGGCTGGCCGGGCAGGGTTAGGAGCTGGTAGTCGGTCAAGCCGGTTTCCTCTCGCAATTCTCGCTGTGCCGCCTCCAGGTCGCTTTCGGAGCCATCCTTGTGCCCTTTTGGGAAAGCCCAATGCCCCTTCTGGTGCTGGATGAGCAGATACAAATGCGAAGAGCCGGGTCCGGGAGCTTCCTGGGCGGGTGGGTGGGGCAGGATGGGGATCACCCCATAGGCAGCATCTATCAGCATTGGGGAGCTAATCTCCAAAGAGTTTGATGGCTGGCGGCTTAGGAGCGAAGACCTCGTTGGGATCCACCTGCGGGCGCTCTACCCCCTGCAGGGGCGAGAGGGGGCGACCGGTGTCGAATTGGAAGAGATAGATGGGCAACTGGCCATTCCCCAGAGGCAAAAGAGCTAAAGTATCGATTTGGGTCAGGGCGTTGCGGCTGGTGGGTCGGGTTAGGTTGAAAGCAACGATTCGGTCTTCCAAGGAATTGTCCGGGCTGGAGCGCCGGCCCAGGCCAATGCTGAACTGCTGGTTGCCCTGCTCATCCACTCCCAAGGCCCGCACATCTCCCAACTCCGCTTGAGGAGCGCTCCCCGGCAGGCCGGCTACCACCGGCGGCGCATCCACCGGCGGCTGCGAAGGCAAAAAGCGCAACTGCGTCCCTTCTGGCAAAATGCGGTAGTCCTGGTAGTCATGCTGGATGGACAGGGATCCCCTGAACACGCGGCGGTTCAGGCCCTCCAGGGTCCAAAAGCCATAGCCCAAATTGATGCGGGTGCTCTCCGGCAGCCAGTAGCGCTCCCCTCCCTCGGGAGCTGGCACCGCCGTAAACCCCATCAGGACATAGGCCTGCCCCCACACCCCCGACAAAAACAGCAACACCTGCCGCGGCAGCCCCGACTGCGGATCCAGCCACAGCTCCCGCAACTGGCCTTCCTGAATGGGCTCTAGGCGCAAGTGTTGGACAGGGGATCCAGCCAAATCCACCCGTTCTGAGGAGAGGACGCGGTAGCGGCTGGGATCCGCCTTCAAGTAAAAGCTCACCGAGGGCAAGAGGGCTTCCGGTCGGCTCACATACACCGAGTACAGCTGCAGCAGATCCGACTGGTTCACCACTTCCAATTGGCGCGAATCCAAGAGGCGGATGCGATCCCCTTCGGCTACCCAAGCCTGCCAACTGCCGTCGCGGCGGTAGAGCACATCCAACGTGGCTGTGAAGGTTTGGGATCCCTCCACCCGCACCTGCTGGCGATATTGCAAGTTGGGCAAAGGGGGCAATTGCTCTAGAGCGGCGTTGTAGCGCTCCAGCCAAGCTTGGGGATCCTGCTTAGGGCTGGCAAGAGAAGAGGGAGCCGATTGGGCCACGGCTGGATCCCCTGACGGCAGACCGACCAGTCCCGTTGCCAGGAACACCACCCCGCCGAGATAGCCCCAGCCTCGAAGGGATCCCTGCCACTTCCTAAATTGGGAGGGTTCAGGGAACATCAGCTCACCTCGCAACACCGCTCTTGCTGCCCTTCCTGTCGCTGCTTGTGCCCGGATCAGAGCGCTTCCCACACCTGAGAGAAAGCGTTCGGAAGGGATCCCTACTCTCTGCCCGCCGATTGAGTACGCCTATGTACGCCTATTCAATGGAAATGGATTGGGGGCCGTCGGAGCGACCGGAAGGCGGGGGCTCCTCCACCCTCAGCCCCTGGGACTCCAGCCAACTGCGCAGCGGATCTTGCTTCACATCCAAACGCAGCAGGCCGCTGAGAAAACCGCCACAGAACGGAACAGGATTGCTCAGAAAGGTCTTCCAGACCTCATTCATCTCCATAGCCGCAACACCAACCACCCCCCCAATCCTAGCAAGGCCGGCAGGTGGGGATCCCCTCCCTTGGCTAGACGGCAATCAACTTCTCTCGGTTTATGTTCTGCAGCACACTAAAAATGCTGTTGCCAATGCGCTGAAACTCTTTACTGCTTTTGTCGGCAAAGTGCAATACCCAAGGAAGCCTACAGGCTTGAAAACCACTGGCGGGATGAAGCTGGGAGAGATGGTAAGTTTGTATAGCCAGAACTTCCAAAGGAGTGTTGCCGTGTTCATGGACAACTCGCAGCGGTCTTGCGCTGCCAATTGGCACCGAGGACTTCTTAATGGGCTGGCTTGTTACGAGCATAAATGACCTTCGTTCATGGTCAAAAATGACAGTGCCCATTGCAGCGTCTCTATAGCTTCCTTTTTCCTCTCTTCCCATTCTGACTGTGCCACTTTTGCGCACTCCAACAATATCCACAGCAATCTTTTCTTTTCTTAGTTCCTCAATTGTTTTATCAAATTCGCCTCTTTGAACTAAGCCATCCCTCATCAAAAGAACCTTTCTAGGGTATCGATGAAATTTGTTGTAGAATCTATTGACGAGCTTGGACACGGTTTGATAAATTGCCTCGCCGGAAAAAGTTTCTCCTCTTTGTATATCGGGCAACTCCCAGCCTAAGCTTTGACCATTGGCCAGTACCGCGAAGGCAGAGGTTCCGTAGTAAAGCTCTCGATTCGTCCCCACATCAAAACCAATGGTAAGCTCGGAGCACTCAGGATGATCGAGGGGTTCAAGCAACACGGGTTGCCACGCAGCTTTACACAGAAGTCCTAGTACGACATTTAGAGCTTTGTAGGGGTCAGCTCCAGGAATCATAAACTGAGTTGCTATTCCTGCTCGAAGTGCTTGCAAGCGGATCTTTTGCTTGTGCTCATTAGGCGACAAGGGCATGACAACCAGAACGGTTTTGATCCCTTTGTCGGCCCAGCTTTGCCAAAACCTCTGTTGAGCAAGGTCGCCTTCAGGCAAATCTTGACGGGTTGCGTAAAAGTCTATTTCAACTCTTGCTCCGCTCTTTTTAGCTACTTCAAGTAGGCACTTGCGAACCTCAGTAGGATACTCACGTTTATTATCGTCAAGATTTAGAAGTCCAAACTTTGTCTCGCCAACTCTTGCACATCCTTGGTACCTAACTCTCGCGGGGTTTTGGACTTGTCTATGACCAAACCCCAATAGCCTTGGCCTTGGCATAATGTATCCTTCTGCTTTTAGGGGATCAGCCTGAAAGTCAGAAATATTGTAGACATTTTCTATAATAGTTTTTGCGGTCTCTTTAGACTCTTTCAATCTCTCTTCTAAACTTTTTCTGATGTGCTCGCTAACCAAGGAGCTAACTTTTTTGCCAGTCCATCTTTGATCTTCTATACTTGCTAGCATCTCCAAAGTTAAAACAGGCGACAGTCTCCGCGATAGATGAAGGATAGGCTCTGCCTTTTGTCTGAAATTGCGTTCTCTCGAGACCACTTGAACCACCAGAGAGCCATCAACTTCTTCTGGAGTTGCTCCGTACTTCTGTACATGATAATCCGCTAAGCTAGTGTTTAGCTCCGCTAACCATACTTCCCTTGGCGACTGATTGGAAATAATGCCTCGATACTCCCAAGTTGGGTATTTATTATTTTTTGTCCTGTATGTGTTTCGTACAATTTCAATTGAGACATCTGGGTAATTTTCCAGCCACTCATGCAGCGTCCATGGGCTGTAGAAATGGTATCGGATGTCGATCTCTAGATAGAGCTTCTTATCTTGTCTAATAACAACGTCTAGCTCTCTTCCTCTGTGAACCTCCCACCCATCTCCGCAAAGTGGTTTTTCCGAGTCCTCAATCCGTTCTACTCCTTCCAGACCCGTAACCCACCAGATCAATCCTCCTCCTGTTGATCGCTCAATCTCTGTTCTTTTGTACTTAGATCTTAGACTCCAATCTAGTTTCTTGCGCTCGAAAGTTTCTAGAGCCTGTCTCTCTGTAGGGTCTGTACAATCTAGAGCCTTAGAACCAAGCTCTTCCAACTCCCATTCCTCTGTTTTGAGTTTACTGGCCGGAACTTTTTCTCGGGTTATGATGCGATTTCCCAGACGAACAGCCATTACACCTAGCTGATTACAAATCTTGGAGAGAGCCCTCTGCTCCTCTCCTAGATCTGGAAGAGGGTTTGGCCTGCAACTATACTCATAGAAGGTGAGCTCTTCTTGAGTTAGCTCCTTGACGAAGAAGCGATTAAGAGTAACCTCAACTTTCTTCTGGAGTAAATTCATTGGCAGACTCTAGTTTCAAGTTTCTCTCTAGGATCTCTAGGATAAGCTCTAATTCTCCTGCTCTTCACGAGGGATCTCCAAACAACCCTGGCGGAGCCAAATCTCTGCTGATCGCCTCCGCCTGAAACCGACCGCTCATGCCCACCACCTGCCACTCAGCACTGCGATCCCCCTGGCGGAAGCGCAGCCGTCGGGCTCGCAAGGGCACCACTTCTACGACTTCTACCGGAAAGTGTTGGTATTCGCCCAAGTACTCCCGGTAATCCGGGGGTAAGTTTGAATGACTGTGGATTTGAATCCAAAACACCCGTCCTGCTTCGTTGCCATAGGCGCGGATTTGTTCCTGGCCGCGGTATTGCTCCACCCCCCGCAAGCGCTGTCGCCCCACCGGCATGGGCTGTGCCCATTCGGGCAAGGGATCCCCTAAGCTCACGGCCCACCCTGGCCCACCTAGCCCCAACCAACACAACAACAGCAGTCCCCAAACCCAAGGCCATCTGCGCGGCGTGCTGTTCCCGGTTTTCAAGGCTCGACCGAACATGGCAAGTTTTTCTCCGCAATTGAACCCAACGTTAACGTTTGGGATGGTTCAAAACAACTTTGTCTCAACGCACGCGAAAGCCGATCCGACCGCCTTCAATATCAAAGGCAACGTCGATATTGAAAAACAGCGGCATGCCCAACAGTTGCACCCCCTGGTTGCCGTTGACGAAAATCCGATCTCGACTGGGCGTAATGGGAAAGCCAACTCGAATGCGATACTCGAAAGCTCCCGCCAATACCGCTCGCCACTCTGCCCCAGGGGGTAAGGTCGAGGTGGAGAAGGGAGCTGCCCCCAACAGCCTGACGTTGAGAAAAATGTCGGAAGAACCACTGTCAAAAACGGTGGGGCTGAGAGCATTTTGAATAGAAGTGTTGCTGATGCTGTAGGCCACTTGTAAAGCCTCATCCCGCCAGATGGGGGTGCCGTCGGGAAAGCTTCCCACCTGGGGAAACTGCCGGAAATTGAAGCCGACGGTGTTGGCAGCCGTTAGGCCAACCGTGAACAGGCCCTGGGTGGAGTTGAAGCCCCCCGTTTGAATAATGTACCCAGAGCGGAAATTGCCCGGAAGGCGGGTGAGCGGACTAAACAGCTCGCGGTTGGGGCTGCGCTCATCCAAGGATGTGCCTAGGATCCCGGCGAAGGGCCGCCCTTCTCCAAACAAGTTCTCTGAACAACTGGCCACCAGGGCGTCCACACAGGTGATCCGGTCGATCAACTGAATCGTTACCGGCTCCCGACTGGGGATCCCGCCTATGCTGAAGGGGGCGCGGGCCAACACGCCGATAAATTGCGTGCCATCTCCAAACGTCACGGTGGAAGGGATCCCCGTCCGCTCCAGGCCAAAGCGACCTGCTGCTGTCGCTATGATGCGCAAACCTGCCGAGCCGGTATCCAGTAACACCTCAGCTCCGCTCCCGGCCACCCCCACTGTCAGGCCCAGGAGCTTGAAGCGGCTGTTGCCCAGGGTACGCACCAGCATGGGAATCGACTCGGTTCCCGGTTGAGGTGGGAGAGGGATCAACGCAGGGGGGGAAGCCACAGATTCCCCCTGGCCAGAACATCCGGCACCGAGCAGCAGCAAGGTCAAGATCCCAACCAGGGCGATCACCATTCCCCAAGGGCTGTGCCAAGCCCACCCAGACCGTGGCTCATCCTTTGGGCCCGACCTCGCCTGCATTGAACACCCACACTAAGCCGATAAGGAGCGTATCCTGTCTGCAAGCGGCAAAGAACATTCCCATTGCCAGCATGCTCGAACCCGGAAGCATCGCGCGGCAATATTGGATCCCGGCCAAAGACAGTGTACACAAAGCTGGCTGAGGGAGAGTGCGCAATAGCGCTGTCAACTGTGGAGTTGTGGGGCTGGATGGGCTGCAGCCTACAGCATTAGCTCCGCCTGCCAATCGACCACTTTTTGGAAGCGAAAAGCGCCTGCCAGGGCTCCCCAAACCTGCTGGTGGGTGATGGGATCCATCCCTCGGTCATGGCTGCAAAACTCGCTCTCGCTCAGGTGCAAGGTGGTCTGCAGATAAGTGGTTTGGCCGTTGCGCACCACGCAACACCGGCACCCCGGCTCCGTCACGCCGATGAAGAGGGATCCCTGCCTCTTCACATGCACATCACACCCCTCTAGATAGGCTAGGTCGGCAGCCTGCAGTTGACTCAGTTGGTCTGCCCTTTCCCGAGCACAGCCCCGCCACCGCTGCGGCTCCAGAGGGCGGTAGTTGCGAATCACGATCCCAGCGCTTGCCTGAGTCAATTCCACCACCGCCTGCCGATAGGGATCTTCCAAATGGCCACTGTAGGCTTGCTCCACATAAAAGCCGATCCCGCCCAAAACGTGGGCCGGCAAGGGGCGGTAGGCCACTCGGATTTGGGCAAAAAACGGTGGATTCTCCCAGGCTTGCTCTTGGTTGCTGAAGTCTCCTGCCAGCCAACGCGCCATCTGCAGCAGCTCTGGGGAAGGAGTGCGATCCAACCCAATAGGCATAAGCGGGCATCCAGAACTTCTGTAAAAGGTGTGTACCGAAAATCTTAGGGAATCAAGTGTTAAATTATGTATCCTTTATGAGAATGTTCGCTCCGATACTGAAAATGGATCCCTTGCAAGCTGCAAAGCCGCGATCGGGGCTGACATCTTTGTTCATGTTGTAAAGCTAGGCAAAGAAACATTCTCTTTTGTAAAAAACTACTCCCGCGAAGGACAGGGAGAACAGCCTGGGATCCGAGATGGGAAGCAGGTTGGAAACCGATCTAAGACCTTTTGCGCGAGGTAAAGCCGATTTACATTTTTTGATTTCATCGCTTCTTGCCTTCGCGGTAGAAAAAGACTGGAAACAAGGCGAGCCAGCTTCTTCTCGTCTGCCAGTTGAGGTTGCCAGCAGCGGCTGAGGCTTCTTGTCCAAGTCCGATCCCGTAGATGGTGGCCTGGCTCTGGGGGCGAGCTTCGCTTGCTCATCTTGGTTCTATCGGCTTTGATCCCGTCGGCGGTTCTGTGAGTTAAACAGCACCTCTCGGCACTGGGGATCCAAGCGGTGTTGCATTCCTGGCCGGCAGGTGCTCTCTGGGCCGCTGCAGGGAATGTGGATTCATAACCTCTTTTACTTTCGCTAGGGAGATTCAAAACCATGAACGATGTATTTGGCAAAGTTGTTGCCCAAGCTGACTCCAAAGGCGCTTTTTTGGGAGAGAACGAGTTTGCCGCTCTCCAGCAGGTAATTGCTGAGGGGAACAAGCGTTTGGATGCTGTGAACCGCCTCACCAGCAATGCCTCCAAGATCGTGACCGATGCCATCCGTCAGTTGTTTGCCGAGGAGCCCAATTTGAACGCTCCCGGTGGGCCTGCCTACCCCAGCCGCAATGTGGCTGCCTGTATGCGGGACATGGACATTATTCTCCGCTACATCACCTACGCCGTGGCAGCCGGAGATGCCAGTGTGCTGAACGAGCGCTGCCTGAACGGCCTGCGGGAAACCTATCAAGCCTTGGGCACCCCCGGCAGCTCGGTGGCCAACGGCATCCAAAAGATGAAAAAGGCTGCGGTGGCGGTGGTAAACGACCCCAACGGCATCACCCCGGGGGACTGCAGCGCTCTGATTGCCGAAATCGAATCCTACTTCGATCGCGCTGCTGCCGCTGTGGTTTGATCCCTTGTGGACTGAAGTTTCTGTTGTGTTCGGATCCAGTTATGAAGACCCTCTCTCAAATCTGAGGCAACTCAGGCTAGCAGGGGATCCCTAGAAAAGCAACTTTTTTTGCAGCGATTTTGCAGTTGAGACTTTGCAGCTTTGGCCTTGTTCTTTGCATTGAGCTTGAGTTAAGTAAAGGAGCGTTTTGAATCATGCAAACCCCAATTGTTGACGCCATCGCCACTGCCGATAGCCAAGGGCGCTACCTGAGCAACAGCGAATTGCAGGCCATCAATGGCCGTTTTCAGCGGGCTGCCGCCAGCATGGAAGCCGCTCGAGTTCTGAGCAGCCGTGCCGACGAGCTGGTGCGCGGTGCCACCGAAGCCGTTTACGCCAAGTTCCCCTACACCACCCAACCCGGTGGGCAGTGCCACACCCAAGCCGGCAAAGACAAGTGCGCCCGTGACGTGCGCCACTACCTGCGCTACATCACCTACTGCTTGGTAGCCGGTGGCACCGGTCCTCTGGACGAGTATCAGTTGGCCGGGATCCGCGAAATCAACGCCGCTTTTGAGCTCTCCCCCAGTTGGTTCATCGAAGCCCTGCGCTACATCAAAGCCAACCACGGCCTGACCGGGCAAGCGGCCACCGAAGCCAACACCTACATCGACTACGCCATCAACGCGCTCAGCTAAGTTCTGGAGCTTGGGATCCCTCTAAAAGGGCGACGCCGGCTAGCCAGTTGGCTCATCCCATAAACCAGGGGGGATGGCGAGGGAAAGTTGTTGAGGGCAACGGTGGCGAGCCTGCTACGTTGCGGAGAGATACGTTTGACCACGTGGGTTTGCGGATCAGTCTCCCCAATAGGAAGGCGCCACTGTTGCTCTTCTGCAGCTTGGGGCTGCCGATTTTTGATTTCTAATTTTAGTTTTCGATTTCTACAGTCGTTTCAGGCTAGGGTGAGACGCCTGGGCTATTGATCGCGCCAGCGGGACGGAGTCCTTGAAAAGCCTTTTGGCCCCCTGCATTATTGCTCCGCAACGCCGACGCGACGACGCAACCAACACTTTAGGTGTGGGTGCAATGTCCTAGCTTGAATCGAAATGACCCTAAACGCAAGCTTGTTCTCAATCTGTGTCCATTCAGTTCAATCGGGGGAATCAGCATGAGTGCAATTACAGCGGCAAGCCGGATGGGGATCCGGGGCATTACGGAGACCACCCCACTGGAGTTGCGCCCCAACGCCAGCCAGGATCAGCTCAATGCGGTGCTGCGGGCCATCTACCGTCAGGTGCTGGGCAACGACCATTTGTTTGGGGCCGATAGGAAGGAGCTAGCCAGTGCGGAATCGCTGCTGCGCCAGGGCAGCCTGACGGTGCGGGAGTTTGTGCGATGGATCGCCAAGTCCGAAGCCTACAAAAAGCGGTTTTTCTACCCCAACTCGCAAACCCGGGCCATCGAGCTCAATTTCAAGCATCTGCTGGGACGCGCTCCCACCAGCCCCAAAGACATCGCCCGCCATTTGGACATCTACCAATCTGGCGGCCACAGCGCGGAGATCGATTCCTACATCGACAGCCCAGAATACCTAGAAGCTTTTGGAGACAACATCGTCCCCTACCCGCGTGGGTTTGAATACCGCAAGGCTCATTCCACCCGCGACTTTACCAATCTCTTCGCTCTCTACGGGGGCTACGCCAACAACGATCGCTCCCAAGGGCCCAGACCCCGTCTGATGATGCCTTTGGCCACCGGGTTTACCCCGGCCATTCGCCGCATTGGGGTGCGGGGCCTGCTGCCGCCCAGCCCCATTTCCAAACACCTGGGGCCGCCAACGGGCCAGTCGGATCGCATGTTCTGTGTGGAAGTGACCCGACTGCTGAATCCGCCTTCGGCGCTGGCCACTTCCAGCCGAGTGCGCAAATCCAACCAGCAGATTTTCGTCTCTGCCGATCAACTGTCGGCAACAATGCAGCGGTTGCTCAAATCGGGCGCCAAGATCGTCAGTGTCCGCAGCGCTTAATCCCTTCTCGGTGTCCTCTCCGTTGTTGATTCCATGACCACTGCTGTTCCTCTGGATCCCAATCCGTCGGTGGATCTCACCCCGGCTGGACAAATCGCCAAGCTGCGCCACGGGGATCCGGGGGAACGCTACTATGCCGCTTGGTGGCTGGGACGCATGCGCATCGTCGAAGGGATCCCGGCCCTGATCGAGGCCCTGGCCGATGAAACGGATCGCACCGCTCAAGGGGGATATCCGCTGCGGCGCAACGCTGCTCGTGCTTTGGGTAAACTGGGATCCCTCGCCGGGATCCCTCCCCTGAAGGCGGCTTTGTCTTGCTCCGATGGCCAAGTGGTGGCAGCCGCTGCCCAGGCACTGGTTGAGATTGCCTTTGCCAACAACCTCCATAGGGATCCCGACGAAGTGGAAAAGCTGGGATCCGCTTTGCTAGAAGGGCTGCGCTTTGTGGAGCAAGGACTGCAGACGGAAGCCCAAGCCGCCCTAGAAGCCATTGTCGAGGCTCTTGGACAACTGCAAGTGACCGCTGCTCTGGAGCCAATTCGTCCTTACCTAGAGCACACTTCCATCCGTTTGCAATGTGCGGCGGCACGGGCCTGCTATCGTCTCACTGGGGATCCGACTTTTGCTCAGCGCCTGCTGTCGGTGTTGAATCACCACAACATCCATCTGCGGCGGGCTGCCCTTTTGGATTTGGGGGCCAGTGGCTATTTGCCGGCAGCACAGGCTATTGCGGCGGCGGCGGTGGAGGCCAACCTGAAGCTTCTTGCCCTCAAACAGTTGGTGGAGATCAACCTGGAACAACATCAAAGGATCCCCGGTGCTGAGCTGCACCAGGTGCTCCGGCTGATCGACGAGCTGCTGTGAGCGGTGGTGCTTCTGGGCCCTTGCTGTTCACATTAGCGGGACGGAGTCCTTTGCAACTGACCTATCAAGGCATTGCCCATGAGTTTGTGCATCCCTCTGCAGCGATTCAAAGCTGTCAGAATCTGTCCGCTCGGCACCAGGGTTGGGCTCCGTGGCTGTAGCACTGCCTCAGTCTTTTGCCTTCCCGTATCGAGGTGCCGCCCTCAGTTTTGGAGCAAGGGCAACAGCAAGGATCCCTGAGGTGCAAGGGAGCCCGGCAGCGGCTGTCTCCTCTCGGAAGCACTTCATGACCTTGGTCGAGGAAACCCATCGGCGGAACCTGCTGCACCGGCTGCAGGAGCGCATCCGTTCTGCTCAAGCCCGTGGGGATGAGCATCTGTTGCAGCAACTGGAACAGGAACGGCAACCGTTGGCCTGACAAGCTCGCTGCCTGCCCAAGGGATCCAGCTAATGCCCGACAATTGCCCAGAAGGGTTCGATATTCCCGATAATGGGAAGCGGCTCCTGGGATTCAAAGAGGGATCCGGGATCAGTTTGTTGTGTTGTTGAGGCAGTGGTTGGGGTGCAGGACACAAGGTAATGGAGGAGTCTGCCACTCAGGAAGAGATCCCTGGGGGATCTCCTTCAGCAGGGCCATCCCGTTCGTTGATGTCGGTGGCGGGCTTGGTGGCCGGGGCGACCTTGCTCAGTAAGGGCATAGGCTTTATTCGCCAAGCTTTGATTGCAGCAGTGTATGGCTCGGGGCCGGAGTACAGCGCCTTCGGGGTAGCCTACATCCTGCCCGGTTTTCTGTTGATTCTGCTGGGAGGGATCAACGGCCCTTTTCACAGCGCCATCGTCAGTGTCCTCAAAAAGCAGCGGGATCGGGACAGGGAGGATGCGGCTGCCTGGCTGGAATCCATTTCCACCTTGGTAGGCTGCCTGCTCCTGCTGGTCAGCTTGGGCCTTTGGTGGGGAGCGGACTGGGTGGTGCGCCTGAATGCGCCGGGAGCCAGCCCCGAAGTCCATGCTCTGGCCGCTGCGCAACTGCGGATCATGGCCCCTTTGGCCTTGCTCTCGGGGTGGATTGGCATCGGCTTTGGAGCGCTGAATGCTGCCGAACACTATGCCTTGCCTGCCCTTAGCCCGCTGATCTCCAGCTTGGCGGTGATCGGGATCCTGGTCACGCTGGGATGGACGGGGATCCCAACTTTGCTGGCCTGGGGCGTGCTCATCGGGGCCATTGCCCAATGGTTGGCCCAAGTTCCGCTCCAGATGCGGTTAGGGCTGGGGCGACCGCGCCTGCGCTTTGAGTGGGGATCCCCGCAGGTACGGGCGGTGGGCTTGCTGATGTTGCCGGCGGTGATCTCCTCCGGGATGATCCACATCAATGTTTATGTGGATCTGTTTTTTGCCTCTTTCGTACCTGGGGATCGCACCATCGGCAACTTGGGATATGCCCAGCTTCTGGTACAAACGCCGCTGGGGATCCTCTCCAACATGGTGCTGGTGCCCTTGATGCCTCTCTATGCCCAGTTGGCAGGGGATGGATCCCGTTGGCCGGAGCTGCGCCAGCGTATCCGCCAAGGGCTGATGCTTACGGCAATTGTGACCCTGCCCCTGTCGATGCTGTTGGTGGCTTTGGCCGAGCCCATTGTCCAAGTGGCCTACCAGCGGGGGCGCTTTACGCCGGAGGTGACACAAGAGGTGGCAGCCCTGCTCATGGCCTATGGTCTGGGGATGACCGGTTACCTGCTGCGGGATGTGCTGGTGCGGATCTTCTATGCCCTGGAGGATGGGGCTACGCCTCTGCGCATCAGCAGCATGGCCATTGGCCTGAATGCCCTACTGGACTTTCTATTTTTGCAGGCTTTTGGAGCGCCGGGCATTGCCCTGGCCACCGCCGGCGTCAACCTGATAGCCGTGATCGGACTGGGGATCCGCCTCCACCAGCGCCTGCCGGGGATCCCTTGGCGGGAGATGGGACAAGCCCTACTGCCATTGCTGGGGAGCACCGTCCTGGCCGGGGGACTGAGCCATTGGCTGTGGACCCAACTGCGCTCCTACGAGATTGTGGGGTCTCCCCTGCTCACCGCCATCATTTGGGCCGGGCTGGCCGCGGGTTTAGGTCTAAGCTTGTTCGCCGCCGGAGCTCTCTACCTGCGGATCCCAGAAGTGGAGTGGGCAGCAGCCCAACTGCGGAAACGGGTAGGACGCCGGGGGAGCAAGTTGGCAAGCCGGAACTAGCTGATGGCTTCCAGGTAATCCCGCACCCGGTTGCGCCGCTTCGGCTGACGCAGCTTCTGCAGGGCTTTGGCCTCAATTTGCCGCACCCGCTCTCGCGACAGATCCAAGGCGCGACCGATTTCCGCCAGCGAATAGGTGCGCCCATCCCCCAAGCCGAAACGCATGCGGATCACATCCCGCTCGCGGCTGGTGAGATCCGAGAGCAACTGCTGTAGATCGCGATGCAGGGCTTCCCGCATCATGGTCTCTTCTGGAGAAATGTCGTCAGTTTCCAGCAAATCCCCCAGTTCGGTGTCCTTGTCTTTGCCCACCTTGGTTTCCAGAGAAACCGAGCGGGGCACCCGTACCAACAGCTCGCGTACTTGAGGCGGCGTCATCTCCAACTCGGAGGCGATGTCTTCGATGGTGGGGGTGCGGCCCTTTTCCTGGGAGAGCTTGCGCTGCGCTTTTTTGATCTTGTTCAGCTTCTCGGTGATGTGAACGGGCAGGCGGATGGTGCGGCTTTGGGTGGCAATGGCGCGGGTAATGCCCTGCCGGATCCACCAGTAGGCGTAGGTGCTGAAGCGGTAGCCCTTTTTTGGGTCGAACTTTTCCACCGCTCGCTCCAGGCCCAGCGTACCCTCTTGGATCAGATCCAACAGCTCCAAGCCGCGGTTTTGGTACTTTTTCGCCACCGACACCACCAGGCGCAGGTTGGCCTTGATCATGTGTTCTTTGGCACGCTTGCCAATCCGCTGAATCTGCTGCAGCTTTTCAGGGGTCAGTTGCGCCCACTCGGGGTACTGGTTAGCCTTGGCCACCCATTCCGCAAGAGTGGGATCCCGTCCCAACTCTTTCTGCAGGCGCAGGCGCAAATCCAAGAGCTTCATGTAGTCTTGGACTTTTTGGGCCAGGGCCACCTCTTCATCGCGCCCCAAAAGAGGAACACGACCAATCTCCTGTAAATAGAGGCGCACCAGATCAGTGGAGCGGCGGGTTGGCTCCTCTTCCAGAAACTCGCCATCGGCCAGATCCACCTCTGCTTCTTCGGCAGCATCGAGGAGATCGGCGGGGCCATCCAACAAAATGTCGTTGAGTTCAGGTTCGTAGTTAGACATGTAGGGTGTTGCTGATGTAGCGACAGGGGTAGGCAGTTCAGTGGGCTGAGAGAGGAATGGTCAGTGATGTGGAGCAAGTTAAGCTTAAGTGTTCCCCAGCGGTAACTTCGCGCCTGCTCAACGCCTTACAGCAGTTAGAGGAAATCATACATTGACCTCTTCCTCAACCCGACCTCCTGCCCATGCCCCATAGGGAAAGGCTGAAGTAGCAGCGGAGGGGTCACACGGAGAGCGTGAGTCCCTTATCATAACTTAATTATAGTTGCATTTCTCAGCCCAGAGACATGAGAGCCAGCGTAGGATCCCCCCAGTTCAACCGTCACCGCCACTGCGAAAAAGCGTATTGTCCTCAGGTCCTCAGGGTAAACCCGGCAGGTCGTCCTTGGGGGAAGTAACCCATCCATCCTAGAGGGTCTAAACTTCAAAGGTAGCGTGTAGATTGCTTTGCCTATTCCAATCTATTCGATTCTATTCGATGAACTGTTCCCATTCACCTATCCCACCCAGCTGTGGGGGAGCCAGACTCCCCGAACAGGTCAACCCCCTTCCTCTGGGCGGACTGGGCTCTGCTCAGGCACTTGGGTTGGCCATAGCCCCGCTGACGGGGGAAAAGGTTTCAACCTTGGCGTTGACGACTCTATTGGCCATCGGTCTATTCTTTTTTCTGCGAGCTTCGGGCAAAGATCGCGTTGAGACTCGCGTCTATCTCAGCAGTCGCAGCCTGGAGGAAATGGGATCCGCTCTACGGGAGCACTTGGAAAGGCGTGGCTATCGTCTCCAGTCCGCCGATGCCGAGGGGATCGCCACCTTTGCAGGGCAGGGTCAGGCTAGCGTGGGGCTGGCCCTTTTTTTGACGGGGCTGGCGGGGACGGGACTGGCCTGTTTGGCCTTGGTGCTGCAGACCCTTGAGCCGGGGTGGGGAGCTTGGCCCTGGATGGTGGTGCTGGCTTCTCCTTGGGCGGGTTGGTACTACCGGCAGCGCAACCAACGCCCGGAACAAATCCGCCTGAAACTGCAGGAAGCCGACGAGGACTCCGTCCCGCTCTCGTCCTGGGAACGAACGCCAACGGCTTCTGGATCCCACCTGTGGGTGGAGGGGCATCGGGATGAGCTGGATGGGCTGGCTGCAGCCCTGAGGTTGCAAGAACGGGATCCCGACAGGGGTAGGGGAGCCTAAGGCTAATCGGGAAAGAGAGGCGCTGGGATCAAAGACAGTTGATCCCCAACGGCAGGGTCGGGGATCCCATTGGGAGCGGGCTCTTTTTTGCAGTTCTTCTGGGCAGGTTGGCTTTTCCCTTGGTTTCTCAAGCCCAGGCCGATGCGGCTGTGTTTTTCCACTAGGGCCAGCACCTGTTTGGCCCGCTCGATCACCGGCTGGGGCAGGCCAGCCATGCGCCCCACCTCGATGCCATAGGAGCGATCTGCCCCCCCAGGCTGTACCTGGTGCAAGAAGATGATGCGATCTTGCAATTCCTTGACCACCACCTGAAAGTTGGCCACGTTGGGCAGCAAGGTCTCCAGTTGGTTGAGCTCGTGGTAGTGGGTGGCAAAGACCGTACGGGCGCGCACCTGAGTGGCCAGGTATTCCGCCACCGCCCAGGCAATGGAGAGGCCATCAAAGGTAGCAGTGCCGCGGCCAATCTCGTCCAAAAGCACCAGGGATCGCTCGCCGGCGTGGTTGAGGATGTTGGCGGTCTCGTTCATTTCCACCATGAAGGTGGACTGGCCGGTAGCCAGATCGTCCACAGCGCCAATGCGGGTAAATACGCGGTCGCAGAGGCCCAACTCTGCCCGCCGCGCGGGGACAAAGCTGCCCATCTGGGCCAGGATTTGGATGAGCCCAATTTGCCGCAGGTAAGTGGACTTGCCGGACATGTTGGGCCCGGTGAGGACGATCAAATCGGGGCCGTGGGGGGATCCCAGCTGCACCGAGTTGGGGACAAATAGGCCCTGAGGCAGGGATTTTTCCACCACCGGGTGGCGACCCTCCTCGATAATCAGCCGGCGGTCTTCGGTGATTACGGGACGGGTGTAGCCCTGCTGCACGGCCACTTCCGCCAGGCCAAACAGGGCATCGACAGCAGCCAGGGTCTGGGCTACTTGGCGAATGGCCTCGGTCTGGGATCCCGCCTCTTGGCGCAACTGCACAAACAGCTCGTATTCCCGCTGGTTGATGTCGGTTTGGGCTGTGAGGATGCGGGCCTCTTTTTCTTTGAGCTCGGGGGTAATGAACCGCTCTTCGTTGGTCAGGGTTTGCTTGCGGATGTACTCTTTGGGGACTTGGTGGGCCTTGGCGCGGCTGATGCTGAGGTAGTAGCCGAAGGCCTTGTTGAAGCCCACCTTGAGAGTGGGGATCCCAGTGCGGTCGCGCTCGCTTTTTTCCAACTGGGCAACCCACTGGCGGTCTTGCTCCACCTGCTGCCGCAGCCTGTCCAGCTCGGGATCCACGCCGGCTCGGATGAGGCCCCCCTCGGTGAGCACAGGGGGAGGGGAGGGCAGGAGGGTGTGCTCGATGCGTTGGCCCAGCTCAACCAGGGCGGGATCCACCTGTTGCAGGCTTTGCAAGAGGGGAGTCTTGGCTTCCCCCACCAGCTCGGCCAACTGGGGCAGTTTGCCCAAGGAGGATCCCAAGGCCACCATCTCGCGCGGGTTGGCGGTGCCCGATCCGACGCGGTTGGCCAGCCGCTCCAGGTCGTACAGAGAGTCCAGAAGGGATCCCAGGCGGGCCCGCAGAGAAGGGTTTTCCAAAAGCTCTTGGATGGTGTCTTGGCGAAGGCGGATTTGCTCCGAATCCTGCAAAGGCTGCATTAGCCAGCGCCGCAAAGTGCGCCCCCCCATGGCTGTACGGCTGTGATCCAGCACCCAGAGCAGGGATCCGACAAAGGATCCCTCGCGGATGGTCTGGGTCAGCTCCAAGTTGCGGCGGGTTTGGGGATCCAAGATGAGGTAATCCGTCAACTGATAGGTGCGAGGGGGACGCAGGAGCGGATGGCCCCCCTGAGGAGAGGGCTGCACTAGGTTCTTTTGCGTCTCCTCCAAATAGTGCAACAGCCCCCCCGCCGCTCGAATAGCTAGGGGCAGCCCCTCACAGCCCAATCCTTCCAGAGAGCGCAGGCCGTAGGTCTGCATGAGGTTCTCCCGCGCCACCGCCAGTTCAAAAGGTTCGGCTGGGCGCAGGGTATAGGCGTATTGGTTGGGGAGACCCAGGGGCTTCTGGGGATCCCCTGGACGGATGAGGCCTAGTCCCAGCCCCTCCTCGGTGGGCAGCAAAACCTCTGCCGGCTGCAGCCGGGCCAGTTCCTGCTCCAGTTGCTCTTGCCCCTCGCTCTGACACACCCAGAACTCGCCGGTGGAGATATCCGCATAGGCTAGGCCCCAGCGGCAGGGAGCCTGCTTCGATCCTTTGAGCCGCACGACGGCTGCCAGGTAGTTGTTTTGCCGCGCCTGCAGCAGCTCCTCTTCGAGGACGGTGCCAGGGGTGATCACCCGCGTCACTTCCCGCCGCACCAAGCCCTTGGCCTGATCTGCCGGCTCCATCTGGTCGCAGACGGCCAGGGCATAGCCTTTGGCCACCAACTGGGCAGCGTAGCGGTCGAAAGCATGGTAAGGGATCCCGCACATGGGCACCCGCCCTATGGCCCCTGCTTCCCGCCCGGTGAGCACCAGCTCCAGCTCCCGCGACACCCGCTGGGCGTCCTGGAAGAACATCTCGTAGAAATCCCCCAGGCGGTAGAGCAGAATGGCGTGCGGGTATTGCCGCTTCAGCTCTACGTAGTGCTGCATCATGGGGGTGAGCAGGGCGGGATCCACCTCTAAGGCATCCCAAGTAGGCTCGGCGGAAGAACTCATGGCATCAAAACGTGGGCAAGCAATGGGCTGAAGGTTCGGAGTCTAGCCAACTCGGGCCGACCAGCTTGGGCCATTCTAGATCCAGGTCTAGATGAAGTTTGAGACGTTTCCCCAGCCCTTCTCCCCTGATTCCCATTTCGCGGTTGGTTGCCATGACCTCGCTCAGGGTAGTTGGATCCCCCCTGAGGTAAGTCTGAATGGCTGGGCAGAGGCGCTGCCCGGTCTTGTCCAAAAGCCCTGAAGCGCAAGAGGGAGAAATTTAGGCACAAGCTATTGAAACTGACTTGCAACATCCAAGAAGCCTTGCTATTCTAGCGACTACGTTTTGTTGAGTTTGACTTTCAATAAAGCTTGGGAGGGAGGCCTGGCCAACTTGGCTGAGTTTTCCATCCCGCCCTTGCGGGCGGAGGGGGTTTCTTGGCCTCAGAAGGCTCTCTTCCTGGGCAAAGCTCGAGAGGTTTTCCCGGTGCTGGTCGATCGCGAGTGTCCGTATACAGAGGTTGAGGGGGGCAGAGGCTGGGGGCAAAGAAAGCGGCTGCTCTCGCCAATCGGTTTGACCTGTTTGCTATTGAGTTTCATTTTCCTAGTACTTTTGGTCTCGATTGCTTTGGGATCCGTTCCCATGACTTTCCCAGAACTCTGGCAAGCCCTGTGGGGGCAGGGGGATCCCATTCGGCAGACGATTGTTTGGCAGTTGCGGCTGCCGCGGGCGCTCTTGGCCCAGTTGCTGGGGGCGGCTCTGGGGATGGCAGGGGCCCTGTTGCAGGGGATGCTGGGCAATGGGCTGGCGGATCCCTACCTGCTGGGCATTTCGGCGGGGGCGGGCCTGGCGGCGGTGGGGTTGCTCACCTTGGGAGAGTGGACGGCTTGGGTGCCCCTGGCCGCTTGGGTGGGCGGGGTGCTGACTACCGTGTTGGTGTACGGGTTGGCGCGTACTCCCTCGGGACTGGCGGTGGAGCGGCTGATCTTGGCGGGGGTGGCCGTCAGCGCCCTGTTTGGGGCCATTAGCTCCACCTTGTTGTTGATGGCAGATGACCGGGTGCAGGTGGCTCTCACCTGGTTGATCGGCAGCTTGAGCGGGCGGGGCTGGCCAGAGGTGCAGGTGGCCGGGGCGTATATCCTGGTCGGCTTGGGATTGGGATGGGGGCAGGCGCGGGCTTTAAACCTGCTGAGCTTGGGGGAAGAGATGGCGGTGAGCTTGGGGATCCCTCTGGCGCGGACGCGGGTGGTGATTGGTCTGGTGGCGGCTTGGCTGGCGGCAACCGCCGTCAGTGTGGGGGGGTTGATCGGCTTTGTCGGTTTGGTGGTGCCCCACATGGTGCGGCAGGGGGTGGGATCCGATTACCGCTGGCTGTTGCCCCTTTCTGCCTTGGCAGGGGCGACCCTGCTGAGCGGTGCCGATATCCTGAGCCGTTTGGGCCCGATAGAGCTGCCGGTGGGGATTGTCACCGCTGTGATGGGGGCTCCCTTTTTCGGCTGGCTGCTGTGGCAGCAGGGGGCGGGGCGATGAGAGAGCCCATCCTGCAGGTCGAGGATTTGAGCGGGGGCTACGGATCCCGGACGGTGGTGCGACAGGTGAGCTTCAGCGTGCAACAGGGGGAATGGCTGAGCATTGTCGGCCCCAATGGTTCGGGCAAATCGACAGTGCTGCGGCTGTTGAGTCGGGTTCTGATTCCCCAAGCTGGGCGCGTGTACCTGGACGGTCGGGATCTGCACACTCAACTCACTCCCCAGCAGGTGGCCCGGCAGTTGGCTCTTCTGCCCCAGCAGCCGAGGATCCCGGCAGGGCTGACGGTGCGGCAATTGGTGAGTCTGGGGCGTTCTCCCCACCAGCCCTGGTGGGCGTGGCAGTTGACGCCGGCGGATCGGCAGCGGGTGGAGTGGGCTCTAGAGCAGACGGGACTGGGATCCCTGGCGCTGCGGCGGGTGGAAACCCTTTCGGGGGGCGAGCGGCAACGGGCTTTTCTGGCGTTGGCTTTGGTGCAGGAGCCGCAGGTGTTGCTGTTGGATGAGCCCACCACCTTTTTGGATCTGCGCCACCAACTGGAGCTGCTGGAGCTGTTGCAACGGCTGAAGCAGGAGCAGGGCCTGACGGTAGTTACGGTGCTGCACGACCTGAATTTGGCCATTCGCTACAGCGAGCAGATTGCCTTGCTGGGATCCGGCCAGATGCAGGCCCTGGGGTCTCCCTTGGCGGTGTTGACCCCCAGCCGGGTGCGACAGGTGTTTGGCCTGGAGGTGGAGTGGATCTCGACTCCGGTAGGGCCACAGCTTTGCCCCCTGCGCAGCACAGCTCCAGCGGCAGCAAGGCTCCTCTCCCTGCCGGTGTCAGGGTGCTGAGGGAGGGTTTGTCCGGTTTTGCAGTGAGTTTTTCCTGGGGTGGATTTGAGGAGTCTGAGAGGTTATGCGCGTGAACGGTCGTTGGTGGCGGGTGGTGAGTTTGGGGTTGAGTTTGGGAGTGGGCTGGGGATCCCTGTCCCAGGCTCAGCCCAATGCCCGGATCCCTGATTCGACAACTCCGCCGCTGTTGGCCCAGGCCACCCCTCGGGGAGCCACCACCATCCAGGAGCAGATTCGCGAGCTAGAAGCCCAGATCGAAGCTGCCCGCCGGCGGGGGGATCAGGCGGAGGTGGAGCGGCTGCAAGCGGATCTGCAAGTGCTGCGGCAGGGCACCCCCGTCTTCAACCTGCAGCAGGTTACGGTCACCGGCACCCGCACCGAGCGCACCCTGGCCGACTCCCCGGCCACCATCACCGTCATCGACCGGGAGCGCCTGCGGCAGGAGCTTATCCAGAACATCCAGGATCTGGTGCGCTACGAGCCGGGGGTGAGCGTGCGGCGCAGCGTTCGCTACGGCCTGCAGGACTTCAACATCCGCGGCCTCGACGCCAACCGGGTGCTGATCCAGGTGGATGGGATCCGCCAGCCGGAGCGATTTTCCTTCGGCCCCTTCACCATTGGCCGGGATACCTTTGAGCTGGAGACCCTGAAAACTGTAGAAATTATCCGCGGCCCCGCCTCCACCCTCTACGGCAGCGACGCGCTGGGGGGTGTGGTGACCTATACCACCCTGGATCCAGCCGATCTGCTGGGGGAACGGGACAGCCATGTGGGCCTGTCCAGCCAGTACGACAGCAAAAACCAAGGGTACGTCAACACCCTCAGCTTGGCGGGTCGGCAGGATAACTTAGAGGCCCTGCTCATCTACACTCGCCGCGACGCCAGAGAGCCGGATATCCAGGCGGATCCCAGTTTCAAGGATCGGCAGACGGTGGAGGGAGACAATGTTCTGGCCAAGCTGGTCTATCGCTTCAGTCCCTTTGACAGCCTCACCCTGACGGCGGAATACTTCCACAACCGCACCACCACCACCTTTTCGCCCCGCAACCTGGATCCCGGCATCCGCCTTTTCAGGGAGACCATTGAGACCGAGCGCAGCCGCCTCAGCTTGGAATATCGCTACGCCAACCCCGATACCCCCGCTTTTGAGCTGGCCACCGTCCAGATCTACTACCAGCCGGCCCGCACCCAGGAGCCCAGCGTGGAAGAACGCACCCTCACGGTACAAGGTCGGCCCGTGCCTGTGCGTCGGGATACCTTCAACGAGCTGGTCAGCAACATTCTGGGAGCCAGCGTACAGGCCCAGAGCCGCTTCCAAACCGGGGATCTCTCCCACCGCTTGGTGTATGGAATGGAGATCTCCACCACCCGCAACGAACGTCCCCGCAACCGCTTCCAAACCAACCTGCTGACCGGGGCAGTCACCCAAAACATCCCCCCGGACACTTTTCCCACCAAAGATTTTCCCGACTCCGATACCGTGCGCTTTGGGCTGTATTTGCAAGATGAGATCGACTTTGGGGGCGGCAACTTTACCCTCATCCCCGGTATCCGCTACGACACCTACCGCCTCACCCCCAGCCCTGACGAAGCCTTCTTGAAAAGTGGGGCAGAAGCCGCCAGCCTGTTTGCCGATGCCATTTCTCCCAAGGTGGGCCTGGTGTGGAGGATTAATCCCAACCTCACCTTTACGGCCCAGTACAACACCGGTTTTCGGGCCCCTCAGTACAACGAAATCAACAGCGGCTTCACCAACCTGGTCAGCCCCTTCTTCCGCTACCGCACCCTTTCCAATCCCAACTTGCGACCGGAAACCAGCCAAGGCTTTGAAGTGGGGTTGCGGGGGATCTACCCCCAGGCCAGCTTTAGCTTGGCCGCCTACTACAACACCTACAACGACTTTATCGAGGCTTTCCGGGAGGTGGGATCCGAGCCTTCACCCCCCGGCCCGCCAGGGAGCCCGCCACCTCCACCGGTGACTCTCTTTCAGAGCCAGAACGTCAGTCGGGCCCGCATCTATGGTGTAGAAGCCACCGGGCAGTACTTCTTCAGCCCCGATTTGACCGGCTGGAGCCTCAATGGCAGCTTTGCCTGGGCGGTGGGGGATAACCTCACCGAAAACAAACCCCTCCTTTCCATTGAGCCACTGACGGCAGTACTGGGACTGCACTACGACGATCCCAGCCAGATCTGGGGAGCCAGGTTGGTGGCCACGCTGGTGGCGGATCCCCGCGACCCGCAACGGGAGGTAGTGCAACCGAACCCCAACGCTCCACCTCAAATTCCGTTTGTGCCCAAGGGCTACACCGTGGTGGATCTGCTGGGCTACTACAACCTGGACGACAACTGGCAATTGAATTTCGGGGTGTTCAATCTCTTTGATGAAAAGTATTTTCTCTACTCCGAAACCCGCTCTCTCTTTGTCGGCCCTGAAGTGGAACGGCGGGCCCAGCCGGGACGGCATGCTGCGCTCAGTTTTTCCACCCGGTTTTAGGGGCCAAGACCTGAGGCCGTGTTTACTCTGGATCCTGCTCTAACCGATGCTTGCCGAGCCACCTGCCCGCACCCCCAAGGGATCCCTCTCTCTTCTTCGGAAGTCCTGTCCCCAGCTTTTGTGGCGACTGCAGGGGTGGTATTGGCAGCAGGCGGGCATGGCCTGGGAGGCGGGGCTGGCTTGGTTGGCGTTGTGGCTTTGGGCTGGCGCAAGAGAGAGCGGCTGGCTGGAGTGTGCCGAGGAGCTGCTGCAAGAGGCTTGGGTGGCCGGCTATAGCTGGGCTGCCCTCTGGACAGCTTGCCAGGAGGGGGAAGATCCGCCGAGGACCGTCCTCCACCTGGGAGCCAGGGATCCCCGACCGCTGCGCCGGGAGGGGTTGATTTCCCTCCTCTTGCACCTGATGGCGCTGCTGGGGCTGGCTTGGTGGGGATCCCGGCCTTTATCAGACGCAGAACTCCGGATCCCAGTCACGCTTTTGCTGGAGGATCCCGAGCCACAGTTGCTCGAACCGGATTCAGAATCCATAGAATCTCTCCCACCAGAGCCAACAGCAGAGCCGCCCGGCCCGGCCCCGGAATCGCCCCCTGCAGACGATCTATCCCCACCGGAGCCTGTGCCCCAAGAGATCGAGATGCCAGCCATCCCGGAGGCTGAATCTTTGCTGGCCCTGCAAACTCCGACCCCTACGCCTCCACCGACCCCTACACCCATTCCCACGGCAAAGCCAGAACCCACCCCTACTCCTCCACTGACCCCATTACCGACAGCCACCCCGCAACCCACTCCTCCGCCACAACAGCCCACCCCAACTCCGGCGGTTACCCCCACCTCTACAGCGACTCCACTCACCTCCGCCCCGGTTACCTCAAGCACCCCTCTGCCCCGCTTTACCCCCTTGATCCAAGGGATCCGTTCCAGCGTAAAGACTGCCGCCGCTCCGCCTTCCCCCGGCAGCGAGAGCAGATTGGGGCCAAGGGATCCTGAAACCGGGACACCTAGCAGGACAGGTGCAGCTCAACTCCATTCCTTTGCCCCGACACCTGGAACGGCGGCTCCCACCCCCAGCCCCTCCCCACCGGCAGTGGCTGCCAATCCTCAGCCGGACATCCTGGCCCGCCCGATCCCCGGTCGCAATCCTCCGCCCCCCTACCCTCCTCAAGCTCGCCGTCTCGGCCAACAGGGGCAGGTGCTGCTGCGGGCCAAGGTCAATGCCCAGGGGCAGGTGCAGCAGGTGGAGATCGCCTCTTCCAGTGGGTTTCCCGCCCTGGATAGGGCAGCGCAGGAGGCGGTGCAGCGGTGGGAATTCAGCCCGGCCTTGAGAAACAACGCCCCCATCGAGTCTTGGGTGGTGGTGCCCATCCAGTTCACCCTCAATTGATTGCTGTTTGGGAATTGTTTTGGAGATTGTCTATGCTGTCTCGTCTTTCTCGCCGTCAACTGTTCGCCTTTGGTCTGGCCAGCGTGGGGGCCTGGGGAATGGGGCGTTTGGCCCAAGCCCAAGGTCGGATCCCTCAGGAGCCACTCCTGTCAGCGAGACAGAGTCCTTTTCGTCGGGTAGCCAGCCTCACCACCTTGACTGCCGATATCCTCTATCGCTTGGCCCCCGATAGGTTGGTGGGGATCCCTGCCGGTCGTTTGTTGGAGGAGGATCCCCGCTTCCAAGGCTTGACCCGCCTGGGGCTGGGCAACCAACCCAACCTGGAGCAGCTTGTGGCCCTACAACCGGACTGGGTGGTGGGGGCCAGTGGCTTTCACGAGGCTCTGGCAGAACGGCTGCAGGAGCTGGGGATCCCCACCTACCTCACCCGCGTGGACAGTTGGGCTGCTTTGGAAGAGACGATTGCCACCCTGGCTGCTGCTTTGGGGGCGGATCCCGATCCCTTGCTGCGGCAGTATGGATCCCTTTTGCCCCAGGAACTGCCCCGCGTTCGACCCAAAACCTTGCTCTTGGTGGGCACCCAGCCGATTCTTTCTCCCAACCGGCAAAGCTGGGCCGGGGATCTGCTGGAACGCTTTGGCGCGGACAATCTCACCGCTACCTTGCAAAGCCAAGGGCCTTTTCGGGGCTACGTCACCCTTTCGGCAGAGCGCATCCTGGAAGCCAACCCAGAAGTTCTGCTGGTGGTCAACCCGGAGGCGGCGGATCCCTTGGCGTTTTTCCGTTCCCGCCCCTTTTGGAATCGGTTGCAAGCCGTCCAAACTGGGAAAGTTTATGGATTTGACTACTACGGCTTGGTCAATCCCGGTAGCTTGGAGAAAATTAGAGTTGCCTGCGAGCAGTTAGCCCGCATTTTTTGAACGGACTTGGAGTGTCTGATACATTTACGCTGAACACTGCTGAACATCACTGTTCAACTATGCAGCGATAGCATTCTGTTTGTTTCCAAACAGAATGGCGGTATCCCGCAAAGCTTTGAGTAGAATACCCAAAGCGCAGTTTCCGTGTCGTCTTACTACCAATTTTCTGCTTTGCTTTGGCTACCATGTTGGCAGACTCGAAAGTAAACAGAAAGATCAACTGGTAGTAATCCGTACTGAACATATTATACATTATTTTCAGTATAGTTGAGCTTATTATTGACTAGAGTCATGCTCTAGTCCAAGCTATAGCGGGTCAGGCGCTGCACTTGCTCGGGAGCAAGGCCAAGCTCTTGGGCAATCTGAGCCGACACCTGGTCTGGATCCAGTTGTGGAAATTCAAATTCCAGCTTGCGCAGGTGGGGATTGGTGGTAGTCACCTCCACCTTAGTGTAGCCACGGGAGCGGCGGATCTCCGCCTGAATGGAAAGAATATCCAGAGCCAAGGTGGCTTGTTGCTGGCTGCGAATCGCCAAAGGTTGCTCTAGCCGGCGAGGACGGCTCAGCGCTTGGCCCGTCACCCACTCTCCCCCCGCCACAAAAAGAAGCCCTGCCAAGGGCAGCACCAGCCAAAAATCAAACCCTAGATCTTGCCACCGATGGATTTTGGGCCACCCCACCGTTGTTCTCTCCCTTGCAGAGGGCTATTTCCGTGATCCATCCTAGCCTGGGCAGTGGGAACTGGCCGTCTTGGTCAACGGCGCACAGGACGATGCGAATTTTGCTGGTGGAGGACGACCCGGAACAGTTGGAGCTTTTACAGGCTGCCCTGTCCAAGTGCGGCCACGTGGTTGACTGTGCCAAGGAAGGGGAGATGGCTGCCTGGCTGATGGAGGAGAAAGCCTATGATCTCCTGATTTTGGATTGGATGCTGCCGGGGCCAAGCGGGATCCAGCTCTGTCGGCAATACCGCCAATCGGGGGGATGTGCGCCGGTGCTGATGTTAACTGCCAAAGACGCAACATCGGATGTGGTGCAGGGGTTGGATGCGGGGGCGGACGACTATTTGGTCAAGCCGGTGGATCTGGTGGAGCTGCTGGCACGGGTGCGGGCTTTGGGACGCCGTTCCCACCAATGGCAAGGAGACAGCCTCAGCCTGGGATCCCTGCACTTGCACTTGGCCAGCCTGACCCTAGAGCGGCAGGGGAGGCAGGTACAGCTTTCGGGCAAGGAGTTTCAATTGATGGAATACCTGATGCGCCATCCCAACCAGGTGCTCAGTCGGGGCCAGATCGAGCAGGCGGTGTGGGAATGGGGCTGTGAGCCGGAGAGCAATGCCGTGGCTGCGTTGGTGCGGCGGTTGCGGCTACGGTTAAAAGAGGTGGAGGCCCAAGATTGGCTGGAATCGGTGTATGGCCAGGGGTACCGGCTGCGCATAGCCTCTCCAGAAGAGAACCCATGAAAGCAGTTTCTAGGGGGTGGCGATGGAGGTGAAAAGAGCTGAACACAAGCATTCTCTCCCATGGCTGGGCTGGAACTGGGTTTCCCTGGCACACCCCCTTCAGCCGCACCTGGGGCAGAAGGCTGCGACAAGAGGGACGGGATCCCTGGTGTTTCACCACAGCCGCCGTCGCTTGGCCCGCAGCTTTGCCGGGGTCATGGGGGGGATCCTGCTGGTGTTTGCCGCCGTCTTCTACCGCTTGGAAGTGGAGAACCAGTTGCAGGCTTTTGACGAGGAGCTGCAGGTTCAGGCCGGGATCATGGCGGCAGCCATTAAGTACGAGCTGCGCCAGGGGCAGTGGCGGTTGGTGTTGAACGAGGTGCCCTTTTTGGGGGGGAAAACCCAACCCCTCGACCATCACTTGGCCTATGTGCGCTGGTTCGATCCTGCTCCCGGCACCGGAAGGGAAAGCTTGGGATCCCTGCGCCAGTACACGGGATCCCGGCCTCCTCTGGAGCTGTTTGACTTGGATGGCCCGCCTCACCATCTCCAACTGGGTTTCCAAACGGTGGAAGGAGAGAGCGGCTTACTGTTGCGCCAGCTCACGCTGCCGGTGCAGCAGGAGGAAAAGCTACTGGGCTACTTGCAACTGGCGGTGCCCCTGGAACCGCTGCAACTTACCCTGGGTCGCTTGCGCTGGGGGTTGGGGATCGGGATCCCGCTGACGCTGGCGTTGATCGGCGGGGCCGGCTGGATCTTGGGGGGGCTGGCGATGCAGCCGATTCGTCGCTCCTACGAGCAGTTGCAACGCTTCACTGCCGATGCTTCCCACGAGTTGCGCGCCCCCCTGGCCGCCCTGATGAGCAATGCTCAAATGGCTCTGCTGGCCCCGGAACAAGCTCAACCTCGCCTGGAAAAGGTGGTGAGCGGTGCCCGCCGCCTCAGCGTGCTGATCGATACCTTGCTGCGGTTGGCCCGCCAGCAGGGATCCCTGCCCCTGGAGGATCTGCCGCTTCTGAATTTGCGAGCGCTGTTGCAGGAGCTGAGCGAGCAATACCGCCCCCAAGCTGAGGCCCTTGGCCTTCACTGGCAATGCCACCTGCCTGAGACGGATCTTTCTGGGGGTTGGCTTGTGCGGGGGAACGCTGCCCTGCTGCGGCAAGCCATCGAGAACCTACTGCGCAATGCCCTGCAGTACACCCCTGCAGGCGGCACAGTGCAGGTGAGCCTGGAAAGCCAGCGCCAGCGCGCTTACCTCCACGTCAAGGATACAGGCATTGGCATTCCCCCCGAGCATCTGCCCCATCTGTTTGAGCGGTTTTACCGGGTGGATGAAACCCGTGCTCGCCATACGGGTGGGTTCGGTCTGGGCCTGGCCTTGGCCCAGCAGATCGTCACCGCCCATCGGGGATCCCTGCGAGTGGCCAGCCAAGTGGGAGAGGGATCGATATTTACGGTAGAGCTGCCCTTGTCATCTTCACGTCATTTTTCTCCGCCATTCTCAAGATGAGCCGCGATAACCCAAACCGGCTTGTCCTGTCGATTGGAGTCTATGACCAATGACGATTCGTTCCTCTTTTGCTCGCGCTCTGGGTTGTTCTCTGCCGATTTTGGTTCTGCTCACCCCCCTGGTGCTGGGATCCCCGGCGCAAGCCCAGCGGGGCAGACGCTCTGCTCCTGAAGCCACAGCTCCCCTTCAGGTACAGCCAACTTGGCAGCGCCCGCGGGATCTTGAGCCAGCCAGCCGCGATCTGGCTAAGGCGCAGCGACACCTGGCCGAAGCCAGCTTCCTCTCTCAGCGGGGGTCTTCCCCAGAGGCTGCCCGCCTTTTGGAACACGGCCAGGAGAGTTTCACCAACGCCCAAGCCTCACTTGAGGCGGGGAACTTCTTCGCCGCCCACGAGCAGGCCAAAGCAGCGGAAAACTTAGCCAAAGCAGCCAAAGTTCTCTACGAAGCGGAGCTGGGTTTCATGGGCCGCCCTGGCCGTTCCTTCTTCGAGGCCCCTTTCCGGGCTTAGGAGTACCTCAGCCGGCTGCAAGCGGAGATGGCCTTCGCCAACATCAACTCCGGCAGCGTTTCTGACCTGCAGAATCAAGTGCAGAACCTGTTGGGCGACGTGAGTACGGATCCCGGCAGCTACACCTTCGCCGACTACAGCCGTAGCAAAGCTGCCCGCTACTCCGCCCGCGCTGCCCTACACCTGTTGGCGGCTGAGCGCCTCGGGGGGATGACTACCCTGACCAGGCGCTGATCTGGCCTACCCGGAACTGGGGATAGAAGGGATCCCTGCTGGCTGAGTCTTCGGGGTTAACCCCTCTACCTTCTCTTGCCCCTGCTGCAGTTGGGTTAAAGTGAAAGCCCCCAGAGCGGGGGCTGTTCTTCTCGAATACTGACTGATCGCGTCTTTACATCTCCCTTGGTGTACCTGCGTTTCCTGCACCTGTGGCACTTTCGCAACTACCGGGAGCAAGGGATCACCTTCGACGCGCCCAAAACCATCCTGGTGGGGGAGAACGCCCAGGGCAAGACCAACCTGCTGGAAGCGGTGGAGCTGTTGGCCACCTTGCGCTCGCGGCGGGCCAGCCGGGATCGGGAGCTGGTATACCAAGAGGAGCGACAAGCCCAGATTGCCGCCACGGTTGAACGGCTGGGGGTGGCCCACGAGCTGGTGATGGAGCTGCGCAGCAGCGGCAGGCGATCCCTGAAGGTGGACGGGCAGGTGCTGCGCCGCCAGGCGGACTTTTTGGGACAGGTGAATGCCGTGGTGTTCTCCAGCCTGGATCTGGAGCTGGTGCGAGGGGGGCCAGAGGCGCGGCGCAATTGGTTGGATGGGGTGTTGCTGCAGCTGGAGCCAGCTTACCTCGGCCTGGTGGAGCAGTATCGCCAGATCCTCAGGCAGCGCAACGCCCTGCTGAAGCAGGATCCCGCGGCTGCCGGCGACAAGTTCTCGCAGATGGACTTCTGGGATGCCCAACTGGCCACCACCGGTAGCCGGATCATGCGCCGTCGTGCCCGGCTGCTGCAACGGCTGGAGCCTTTGGCTGCTCACTGGCACCGGGTCATTAGCGGTGGACGGGAAACCCTGACCCTTACCTATCGACCCCAAGTGCCCCTGCCGGATCCCCAGGCCAGCCCCGAAGTGATCCAAGCCCAGTTTTTGGCCGAGATCCGCGCCAAAGCCGCCGCCGAACACTCCCTGGGCAGCTCTCTGGTGGGCCCCCATCGGGATGAAGTGGAGCTGTGCATTAACGGAGTTGCCGCCCGCGCCTATGGATCCCAAGGCCAGCAGCGCACTCTGGTTTTGGCTCTGAAATTGGCGGAGCTGGAGCTGATCGAGCAGGTGGTCAGGGATCCGCCCTTGCTGCTGTTGGACGATGTGCTGGCCGAGCTGGATCTGCACCGGCAAAACCAACTCTTGGAAGCCATTCAGGAGCGCGTGCAAACCTTGGTTACCACCACCCACCTGGGATCCTTTGACGCCGGCTGGCTCAAAGCCGCCCAAATCCTTCAGGTGCAAGGGGGGCAGCTTTTTCCCAGCAAAACAGGGGATGGGATCCCGTAGGACAGACCGGAGCTCTGGCAGTGAGGGAAACCCTATCTGGGAGGGGGGCTAGGGGTGGTCGCGTCAGCGGCGCCGAGCGCTTGGGCTTTACAGCCGAGCGCGATCCAGGCTGCGGTATTGAATCGCTTCGGCAATGTGGGTGGGGGCAATGGCCTCCGCGCCCTCGAGATCGGCGATGGTGCGGGCCACCTTGAGGATGCGGTCGCTCCCCCGCGCAGACAGGGCCAACTTTTGGATGGCGCTTTCCAAGAGCTTGCGACAGGGATCCGAAAGGGAGCACCACTGCCGCAGGTGGCGGGATTGCATCTGGGCGTTGCAGTGGATCCCAGGCTCGTTTTGAAAGCGCTGCCGCTGCCGTTGTCGTGCCCGCTCCACCCGCCGCTGCACCGCTTGGGAAGATTCGCCGCCCTGGGCGCGGACAATTTCTTCCGGCTTAAGGCGGTTGACCCGCACCTGCAGGTCGATGCGATCCAGCAGCGGGCCGGAGAGCTTGGACCAGTAGCGCTCCCGCTGTTGCGGCGTACAGGTGCAGGGGTGAACGGGATCCCCGTAGAAGCCGCAGGGACAGGGGTTGGTGGAGGCCACCAGGGTGGTTTGGGCGGGAAACTCTAGGGAAACGCGGGCGCGGGAGATGGTGACTTTGCCATCTTCCAGGGGTTGGCGCAGCACCTCTAACACCTCCCGCCGGAATTCCGTCAGCTCATCCAGGTACAGGATGCCATGGTGGGCCAGCGAGATTTCCCCGGGCTTGGGGTAGGGGCCGCCACCCACCAGCGCCACTGCCGAAGCCGAATGGTGGGGAGCGCGAAAGGGCCGCTGGGCGATCAGGGGGGTCTGGCGTCCCAGGTGCAGGTTTTGCCGCAACAGGCCGGCTGCCGAGTAGATGCGGGTGATCTCCAACATCTCTTCCCACTGCAGCTGGGGCAGAATGCCGGGCAGTCGCCGCGCCAGCATGGTCTTGCCCGCTCCCGGGCTGCCCACCAGCAACAGGTTGTGCCCGCCGGCTGCCGCGATCTCCAGAGCCCGCCGGGCATGTTCTTGCCCCTTCACATCGGCCAAATCCAGCAGGGGTTCCGTTTCGGTTGGCAACATCTGTTCTGGCTGGATCCGCACCGGCTCAACTCCCTCTGGGTTTTGCAGCCAGCCCACCACCGCCGCCAAGGAGGGCAGCCCATACACTTGGATCCCTTGCACCACCGCTCCTTCCGGCCCATTTTCCTGGGGTACCACCAGGCGGCGGATCCCCATCTCGGCAGCGCTGGCGGCAATAGGCAGAACCCCGGCCACCGGGCGTAGGGTGCCGTCTAGGGCCAATTCCCCCACCATCAGGGTGTTGGCCAGCGCTTCCCCCTCGATCACACCGGAGGCCGCCAAGATCCCGATGGCAATGGGCAGATCGAAGCTGGGGCCCTCTTTGCGCAGATCGGCAGGGGCCAAGTTGACGATGATCCGCCGCTGGGGTAAAGCAAAGCCGGAGTTCTTGATCGCCGCCCGCACTCGCTCTTTGGCCTCCTGAACGGCAGTATCGGGCAGTCCCACCAAGGTGATCTGGGGCAAGCCACCGCCCACATCCACCTCCACCGTAACCTGCACGGCCCGGAGTCCCAGCAGAGCGGCAGCAGTGACTTGAGCAAACAATGCAGTCACCTCCCTCGGATAGTTCTTTTACCCTTTGCACAAGTGGCCGCAGGCCTATTCTGTCCCAACACGTATCCTGGCCGAAATTGGGATCCCCACGCTGCCGGCTGCATTTGCCCAAGGAGAATGTCACAATCATCTCAGGTTTTTCCTGCCCCCAAGGAGGCACGTCGGTTTTCGCAGTCGCAGTCTTTAATGAATGCGGGATCCCGGATCCGAGCTTGCCGAATGGCTCAGGCTTGGGTTGGCTGTTGCTGCCGCCTTTGCGCAGCACAGCAGCGGTGAGGCTATGTTCTGACCAGGATGGGAACCCCCAGGGGGGGATAGCAGGGATCCGGATCCCTCTGATCGCAGCCTGCACCTCCAACCCAGATTTCCCCAGCCATTTGCCCTTTGGCAGAGGTCAAAAGGCGGGCACACCCCTCTGCCGACAAGCCAACAGAGGGACGACCCCATCTCTAGGAGGCTGATGCCGGTGGTCTTTCCTGCTGCTGAACCCCCTTTCGAGCGTTTCTCTGGCTCTGGGAAAAAGCGCGCCCTAACCTGGAATGAACTGGAGGAGCAGGTGCAGCAGTTTGCCCAGCGCTACCGGGGGCAGGTGGTCCAGCTCAGCCCGCCAGAGCTGGCGGTGGCGCTGCAGGAGTTGTCGGAGCTGACGCAGGCGCTCGCCCTGGCAGCCCATCTTGCCGAGGGTTGCGAGAGCAGCAGCCTCCCAACAGCGATCCCGGCTGAGGCCGAACCAGAGATGGCCTGGACGAAGGCAGACCCCAGCTGGAGGGATCTGGAGCGGGTCATCTCCCTGCAGAGCCAGCTGTTGTTTTTCCCCCTGGAACTGCAATCCCTGACCGCCGTTCCCCTCGGCGAACCCGCAGCTGAGACGCCGCAGGAGCGAGAGGATCGGCCCTCGGATCCCTTGGCCGCTGCTTGTGCCGAGCCGGAGCTGCGCCCCTTTCGCCAGTTTTTGTGTCGCCTCCTGCAGCAGCGGGGTCACCAACAACCGGAGCCTCTGGAGTGCCTGCTCCACCAACAGTACCCAACAGGAAGGTTAGCTTGGCGGCAGTTGTGGCAAGTGACCCTGAACTCGCCTGCTGCGCTCCCAGAGCACACTCTTGTCCAGCTGCAGAGCTTACAAACTCACGCCAGCGCGGAGATCCGCTGGGTGGCCTACCAGCGGCTAGTCCAACACCTAGAAGCCCATGCCGATCTGGGTGGGTTTATCCTCAGCACCCTGATCCGCGACCACCTGTGGGAGGCCCAATGGCGGGGCTATGACTCTGCTGCCGAGCTGTATCTGGCCCGCCAGGGCCTGACTCAGACCTTTTTGGAGAACCTATTGGAAGGGATCCGCGATCGGTTTGACCTGTTCCAGCACTATTACCGCCTCAAAAGCAGAACAATGGGACGTTCCATTCGCATCTGCGATCTGCATGCGCCCTGGGGGGATCCCGTGCCGCCCCTGACCTCTGCTGAGGCCACCTCTCTAATCTGGGCAGCCCTGCAGGACTTCTGCCCCGAGTGTGCGGCCCAGGCCAAACCCTGGCTGCTAGAAGTCGGCTCGGCAATCGAGGCAGACAAGCCCAATCGCGCAGCGGGCACAGCCTTTCGCCCCGGCGAAACGGAGTTCTCGCCCAGGTCGGGAGAAACGGGATCCGGCGGGAGCGAGCTCCTGTTGAAGGTTCTTGCTATCATCAGCCAGCGGCTCCGGCCTGAGGATCCCCAAGTTTGGCTGGATCTGGAGGAGATGCAGGGGAGTTCCGCACTGCTGCCGCGAGCGTGGGGGGTGCAGGCTCACACCGTCTTTTTGCAGCAAATACTCCTGGATCACCTGGTTGCCTCAGCAGTGGGATCCCCTCGCATGGGCAGGCCTGCTCTTTACGACCCAGAGGGGCAAACTGCTCCGCAGCGCTGGCGGGAACGCTCCGGCAGCCTCCAGTTGGCCCAGGCCCTGTTGATACACCATTTGGAAGCCCAGTTGCAGGCGGTGTTTTACCAGAGCTTGATCAGTCGGCTGGAGCTGATTCTCTATCGGTCGGGGCTCCCCGCATGGGAAAATGTGGCAACCTATCCTCTTTGGGTGAGCGAAGAGTGGTTGAAGCTGTGTCAAGAGCTGTGCGGAGATGCGGTGGAACTGTTGCCGGAACACCAGTTTTACTGGGTGGGGATGCCGGAGCTGTTTCTCCACCCCTTTAGTGCCTATCAGGCTAGCCTTGCCAGCCTGGTGGCCTTGGCCTGTCACCGCCGCTATCACAGTTCTCCGCGCAACTTTCTGCCCCACTACCTCCGTTGGTTGGCCAGCCCGCCCGGATCCCTGACTTTGGCAGAAACCACCCAGCTGCTGCAGGCAGATCTGAGCGACCCAGGGGGAGTGTTGCAGGCGCTGGAGGAGCTGGAGCATTGGATCGAGACGCTAGAAAAGCTGCTGGAAGAGAATCCAGATCACTGAACCAACGATGACCCACCCTTGTTCTCTTGGACATAGGCGTGCTCTGCGGCGGGAAGAACTCTGGAACCCTGTACCCGACTCCTGCGAACCCACCCCAGCGGAGCCAGCCGTTAAAGCGCGTCCCTTCCTAAAATGGGCAGGGGGAAAAGGGCAACTGCTCAGCCAATACGAACCCTTTTTTCCTCGCGCCTGGAACACCTATCACGAGCCCTTTTTGGGGGGTGGAGCGGTCTTTTTTCATCTGGCCCAAGGGATCCCATCGGGTTCTCGACACTTTGTTTTGTCGGATATCAACCCTGAGCTGGTAAACGTGTATTGCTGCGTGCGGGATCAGGTGGAGGAGATCATTGCCCTGCTCAGCCACCACCAAGCCCACCACAGCCGGGATTATTACTACACCATCCGCGCGGCTCGATTTGAAGATCCGGCGCAACGGGCTGCCCGCCTGCTGTATCTGAACAAGACCTGTTTTAATGGCCTCTACCGGGAGAACTCGCGGGGAGAGTTCAATGTCCCTTTGGGCCGTTACCGCAATCCCCGCATTTGCGACGCGGAGAACCTACGGGCCGTGGCACGGGTTTTACAAGGCGTGGAGATCGCGGTGCAGCCGTTTTGGCAGGTGCTCGAACGAGCCAAACCCGGGGATTTCGTCTATTTGGATCCCCCTTACTATCCCCTTTCTGCCAGCAGCAGCTTCACAGCCTACAGCCGGTTTGCCTTCGGCGAAGCGGAACAGATCCGCCTGCGAGAAGTGTTTGGAACATTGGCCGACCGAGGCGTGCAGGTGCTGCTCTCCAATTCCGATTGCCCCTTTGTGCGGGAACTGTACCGGGATTACCCCATCCAGACCATCTCTGCCAGCCGTGCCATCAACGCCCAGGGCCACAAACGCGGTCCCATCACCGAGGTCTTGGTGCTGAGCCATCCCAGCCTGGCCACCGCCTGCAGTGGGCCGGAAGAGATCCCGTTTTGCCCCGGAACCATCTAGGGTAATGGATGAGCAGGTCGAGATCCAAGGCGGGATCTCGAGCTTGGACACACTATTGCTCCGCAACGCTGACGCGACGAGACAACGGGAACAACAGCGCATGGATCCACGAGAAATTGAGGCGTTGGTACGGGCCGCCCTGCCCGGTGCGAGAGTACAGGTGGAAGACACGGTCGGCGATGGCCACCATTTCCAGGCCATTGTGGTGGCGGAACAATTCCAGGGCTTGCCCCTGATCAAACAGCACCGGCTGGTGAATGAGGCCCTGAAAGCTTACCTGCAGGATGGCCGCCTACATGCTTTAGCCCTGCGCACCTTTACCCCCGCCCAGTGGGAGCAACTCCAGGGGCTGGATTCTGGTTCATCAGCCAATTGAGCCAAGAGGAGCATTCCCAGTCGGGCTGTGCATCGCCTCAACTCCTCTCTCCCTTTGAGAAAGGGGCTGAAGCTGTCGCAAACGGGAATCTTGACATCCTCCCCGGCCTGAAGGCCGGAGATTCCTACCACGCTGCGCATGGATGGCTCCTTGCGCAGTCGTCTCGGCGGGTTCCTGCTTCCGACCGCCCGTGCGGTTCGATCCACAGGCCATCCAGGCTGACACGGGTGGTTCACCCACCCGCATCCCGACCGCAGCGTCGGTCGTGTCCTGCCCTTCGTCTCGCAACAGCTGTATCCCGCGAGCAAGGATGTTGATGGCACCGACCAGAAAGGCCTCCGGCCCGCTGCCGCGAAAGG